>DATLZR010000095.1 GCA_035573895.1 Blastocatellia bacterium
CTTGCCCTCCTCGGTCAGACACGTCAGGACAAGCGAGCCCATCACCGAGGGGGTCACATTATCGGCGTGGCCTTCGAGTTCGTAGGCATAGTGGAGAACTTTCTCCTCCCCCAGCGTGCGCCCGGTAATGGCTTCGAATGCTGCGAGGCCCGCGACGATGGCCGCCCCGTTCCCACCCCCTGAAGAATCGCGCTGAGGGATCGAACGGGATGAACCCATCGCTCTTGCGCCTCTTCGAGGCGCATCGTTTTATTTCGCGTGCATCCAGACGTTGCACGTCTGGCTACCCTCTTGGGGGCGTCTGCCGACGCCCGGACAAAGATGCAGGCGCCAATCGCGTGGATCAACGGCCGGATTGGTCAACCGTGTATCGAGAATGCGCCCCCGACGGGCAACGTTCAAAACAATAGGCCGCGGAAGAAACGTTCGAGAACGATGGCCGCGCAAGCGGCCCCGCGAAGGTAGCCAGATGTGAAACGTCTGGAAAACGGGACACGAATTCATCAACAGCGCGTTGAAGACGCGCCAGTGGGCCCGCACGATGCGGGCGCTCCCAGAAGACGAACCGCGCGTTGCAACACGCGCCGCCAGGTGCAATTGTTCAAGGGGCAATGGGCCGCGCAAGCGGCCACGAGAAGGTAGCCAGACGTGAAACGTCTGGAAAACGGGACACGAATTAAATCCACCGCGCGTTGAAGACGCGCCAGAGCGCCGGACGCGGGCGATCCCGGCCTCCGAACGATTGCGGCGAGGGATCGAATGCGACGAACCATCGCTGTTGCGCCTCTTCAAGGCGCGTCGTCGCGTCGCGTACGAACCAGACGTTGCACGTCTGGCTACCCTCTTGCGGGCGTCTGCCGACGCCCGGACGAAGACGGAGACGCCAATCGTGTGGATCAACAGCGGGATTGGTGAACGGCGTATTGAGGATGCGCCCCCGACGGGCAACGTTCAAAACAATGGGCCGCGGAAGCGGCCCACCCGAAGGTAGCCAGACGTGGAACGTCTGGAAAACGGGACGCGAATTAAATCCACCGCGCGTTGAAGACGCGCCAGAGCTGGTATAAGGAGGTTCTCCGTGACGTCGGTCAGCTTGGGGAAATCAGAGAGCAGAGCAAAGAGGATGTTCTGAAGTTCTCTCTGACGGCACCCCCCACACCGGCTTGGCCCTCCTGAGGCAGACGATCCGGCGCTCCCCCGCTTTCCCCAGCACTGCCGCCACGGCCCCGACAGCCCAGTCTGCAGCAACACATTCGACGCTCGCTCTCCTTCCGTCGGGAAGGCCGCCTTGATCTCCTCCGGCCAAGCAAATTCGACTTCACCCCCCACACCGCCTGCGCTCATCCGCCGCTTCACTACCCTGCTCCAATCGGGCATCTCTCACCGCTCGCTCTTCTGGTCGGTAGAACGGGCCCAACTCAGTCTCCGACAGGGGGGACATCGCCAATCCCCCTGTTTCTTTCACAATCGAGATAGCGTATCGGATCATCAGGTTTCACAAAGTATCGGGATTGGCCTGGGGAAACCTCCTTTTCCACGCACTCCAAACGATTACTGTGCCCCTCGGCGCCTTGAAAAAAGGTGTAAAAATGATCTACTCTTCCCCAAGCTATGTAAACCCCAGTGAGGTCATGCGAGGAGGACCGGCGATGAGTTGGGTGATTCTTCATAAGAGTCGCTACGGCGGGATCATAGGACTGCTCATCCTCGTGGGATTATTCCCTCAGCCGTCGTCGGTGGGGCAGAAGGCCGACGTGCTTCGGGTTGGCCCTGAGGCCTGGACAAAAAAAGAAGAACTGCTCGTGGACCTGCCCGAGGGTGAGGACCTGAGGCTCGCGCAGGCCGATGAGGAAGTGCGCCTGGTTCGTTTCCCGCTCGGCTTCGCTCCAAGTCGGTCAAACAACGCTGTCTATAGCGCTGATGGGAGAGTCGGGTTCGTGGCTTCGCTCTTTAACGACAGGCTTTTGAGCTTTGACACGACGACGGGCGAAATGTTGGGGAGCGTCCTCGTCGGAGTGGATCCCGGCGGGATCACCCTCAACGAGCAACCTGTGAAACGGATCATCGCGGTGAAAAACTTCACGAGTGACGACGTCACCATTGTGGATGCGACGGATCCGACCAACCTGCGCGTTCAGGCGACCTTCACCCCTCCCCCGGGAACGGATTTTTGGTTCAGCATTGGAAGGACGACCCTCAGCAGAGATGGGAAGATCGGGTTCATCGCTTCCGAGCGAAGGACGAACAAGCTCTACCTCTTCGACACGGAGACCGGCGCGCTCTTGAGCACGGTGACGGTCTCGGGGTACGAACCGGTAACGATGCCAGTGGTAGAAAACTCGGGACGGCGCTGGGTCGCTGTCGTCAGCGATTGGGACGGTTACATCACAATGGTGGACGTCACCTCGCCGAACGCTCCCTCTATCGTTTGGTCCCGTCAGTATTGTTTCGACAATGTATGTGACTTCGCGGATAATAACATCGTCTTCAACTCAGAGGGGACCATCGGATATGTCGCCCACTCGGGGAACACGGTCTTCAGTTTCCGTGTGAGCGACGGTTCGGTGATCAGCTCCTGGTATCTGGGAAGCGGACGGCGACCTCGGCTTCTCGCGTTCAACCAGCTAACGGGGACGCTTGTGGTGACGAATGCCGGAAATGGAACGGTCTCCATCCTGCGCGCGACCCAGGAAGGATCTTTGAGCGGTCAAGCGACTTTCACGCCGCCTGATGGCGCCGGGCTTCATCCCTTGAACAATCCGGTCTTAAGCCCTGACGGGGAGCTGGGCTTTGTAGCTTCTTCTCAAACCAATCGGCTTTACGCCTTTCGCACGTCGAATGGAACGCTTGTGACCTCTGTTCCTTTTCAGGGCCGATCCTACACGGTGGAAGCCTTTCGGGTTCCGGGCCGGAGATTCATCTCCGTAGTGAATACGGACTTCTCCCCCTCGGTGGCGATTGTAGACTATACGGAGGTGGAGAAGATCGCCCCCGCCGTGGAGTTTCGGCCCTATGGTGCTGCTTTCTCCACAGCCAACAACACGATCTTCTCCTCCGATGGGCGCACGGTCTTTGTCGCTTCGGCCTTCACGGATCTGCTCTTCGTGGTAGATGCCGAGACAGGGGATATTCTCGATGCCCTGGTTCCGGGAGACGGTCCTCGGCAATTGACCCTTTTCGATCAGGATGGGGTGCGTTGGCTCATCGTTGTGAATGCCAATGAAGGAACGCTCGCGGCGGTGGACGCTTCCAATCCCAGGGATTTGAAACTCGTGCGGAAGATCGTTCCCCCCTCGGGGACATCGTTCACCGCATTCACGAATGCAGTCATCTCTCCGGATGGCCAATTCATCTTCGTAGCCGATTACGGAGGCGACCGGGTTTTGGGCTTCGATGCGCTCTCGGGAACTTTGGTGAGTGGAGCGTTGATCGAACAAGGGCCCGTGCGCATCGCCTACAATGCCGTTTCTCGTCGGCTTGCGACGGTGAACGTCAAGCTCACCGCGACGCTCAAGGGGTTAACGGAAGTAGAGCTGAACGATTCGATTGCTCAAGCTCAGGTGATCTTTCCCAATGCTACCATAGAAGGGGATATCTATTGGGGGGGCGACGCGGACTTCTTCGCTTTCGACGCGAGGCGCGGCCAGCAACTCGTCATTGACCTGGATGGCCGCTCGCTCACGCCCCCGTCGCCGCTGGATCCGGTCGTCACCCTCTTTGACAGTCGCGGCCAGCAGCTCGCCGAAAATGACGATGCCGAGGGCTCAACCGACTCCCTGCTTCGATTCGTGATCCCAGCCGACGGGCGGTATTTCTTCCGCGTGCGCAGCGACGACGGCAGGGGCAGGCCGGATTACATCTACCGAGCCACGGTGACGCTCACCTGTCCACAGCCCACGGTCGCTCTCGTAGAGGTTGACCGCTTTGGGAATCTCTCGCGAAAGGGGACATTCGTGCCTCCGTGCGATTCGGATTTTTACCCTTGGCCGAACGTCACTTTTGGCCTCAGGGGAGACATAGGCTATGTGCCATCGTTTGCCAACCAGACCGTCTTTTCGTTCGATGCGGGAGGGAGGCTGATTGCCAGTCGGAGGCTCCCGGGCAACCCCTTGTCCCTTACGCTGAGTGGAGATGGCAGGCTCCTTGCCGTGTCTCTGGAGGAATCCGTCGCTGTCCTTCAAGTGAGCGAAGCTGGGGACTTCTCGTTACTCGCTGTCCTTCCCAGTCCCAGCTATATCGGATGGGATGACGTGGTCTTCAATGAGCGAGGGGACATCATCTATCTAGCTGCAAACGAGATCGAGCGGCGCGGACCCGTGAATTTCCTTGTGAATGGAGCGGTCGTCACCTATGACTTGGAAGGAAAGGAGCGGGACCGGGTGGCTACGGGGGAAGGAGCGCGTTCGCTTTCCCTGTCCTCGAGAGGACAGCTTGTGGCGGTCGCTGCGAGCAACCGACTCGCGCTGATTGATCCGAAGATTCGATGAACCGAACGGCAGTGACGGGGAGATGCGAAAGGTTCTTGGAATCGAAAACGTCAGCCGGGTTCTGTGAGGGGATAACGCCATGACGCCCGAAGAATATTGGAACCAAGATCCAAAGCATCAGGATCAAAAATTCTACACGGCGTTTTGCCTTCTTGAATCGGCTTGCGGAGATTATGCGATAGGTGTTGACCTCTATCTCCAACGGAAGCTCAACTGGGCCTGTACGGTTTTCTACTATTCTCTGGTTCATGCGGCGCGGCTGCTGTGTTTTCTGGCTGAGGGTGATTTCCCTACAGGTCACAGTGCGCTGGGAGATCTGTTCACAAGAGGGAATGTTAGAGGACGAACTTGGCTCCAAGGAGATATCGGGCGGTATCTTCAAGAGACGGAAGGTGTAAGACTCTCGCTATCACAGTTCGCGCTCGATAACCTCGTTGCGTGCTTTTCTGGTGAGAACACAATAAATCAATGCCCTGATGACCTGCGAAGAAGATTCCAGCGATGGGGGCACCTCCTTTCAAAGGCAAGGGATCTCCGCAATGACAGCAATTACGAAGGCCTTCTCATCGCTCATGAGTTCAATCATCAAAGAGTAACTCGCAATTTCTTCAGGCTGGCTTCGGTCTTGGGCAAAGCCGCTGAGATCGTATTGCCTGAAGCCATCGCGCTCTTTAAGCTCTTCATTGATAGTCACCCGAGGAGAGAACATTGGTATGCTTTCCTCAATTGGGCCGCTCAACGTGAAGGTATCTATTACCTTGAGGACTCGCTTCGATACAAACTTACAGGTGATGTGTATCAAATGTTTGAGTTTGAAGAGATACGCAATTTGAATGGCGGAAACTGGTTGCGACATCGGCGCAATCTTGACGTGCAATCCGGGCGCTGTATCGTTGATCGAGTCCTGCAATGGCTCGGCGAATTACGAAGAGAGCCAAACGCGAATTCTGATCTTGCGCAACAAGTTCACCATAACATTGTTATGGGCGTTTTCGGAGCCAAAAGTCAATTGATGCATCAGTTCGGGTCTAAAATTGATAAATTAGAAAGAGAAATCCGTGGCTTGGCTCCAGGAGGGGGGTGTTCATGATGAAGCCCGCTTTGAACACGGTGCCCGATTGTTGGCTGGACGCATCGAGAGAGGGGAAATGGAACGCATCCGCAACCAGAAGGCATGAATTGAGTGTCGTTCGACCTCACCCGATGGGGGAAGCGATTCGACCGGTGGCGATACACCTATGGTTATGCACAGCATTCGCTTGATCAATGTTGACGCATCCGAAGCCCATCCTTCCGGAGATCCCAAACCGTCCAGGCACGACGAGATTCTCGTTAGACTACCTCATACATGCAGTGGGATTTTCCCTCCGACGGACGAGCCTATCCCGAACATTGGTTTCAGAGAAAGCCGGAAACAACTGAAGAGAGGCGAGGAGAAAGATCGCGGGTGGCTCTTCAGTAGCTGAAGCGCAAGTTGCCACCGTGCGCTTCACCATTTTCTGCAGGAGGGAGGAACCATGAACGGCAAGGGAAACTTGATCCTCGATTTCGTTAACGTCTATGGGGATCGGCCTGATGATCGGGTAGACATTTTGCTCAAGGCGGTCGGCGCCAAGGTATACATCCGCGATAAGCGGACATCGGCTCCGGTGAGGATCTCGAATTTGGACATCTCCCAAGGAGGGATTTACAGCGTCCAGGTGTTCCCCTTGCGGCATCGCCCCGTCGGCCGATTCGTTCGAGTCATCGAAGGCAAGGGGGTGCGACAAGCCTTCATCTTGCCGATTGATCCAAAGCACGTCGAGAAAGTCGAGTTTCCTGCCTATGATGATCTGCCCGAGGATCTCAAACGGGTTCTGGAAAACTCTCAGGTTGAAGGCTACGAGGATGCTCGGGGAGCCATCCTCTATCACGCGCTCGATGATATTCGCAAGGCAGGTCTTTTGAACCTCTATTGGAAGATGAAAGCCACGAGGTTTGAAAATGGACGCGATGTGTTTTCGTACGTTTCTTCGCTCCATCGCCTTCGCGGAGATCGCTTCTTCGCTCGCGTGGAAAAAGAGCTGCGCGATCAGGTGAAGAATAGCGTTCACGATCATCTTTTTCAGGAGGTATCCGGCATCATGCATACGCCACCTCCAGGATCCAAGTTGATTGATAGCTTCAAGACACAGGATCGGTACGGCAATCTTCAACTGACGTTCTTCAACAGGCCCGAGACGCTGGAGTTCATTGTGGACAGTGATATTGACGACGCGCAGGGGATCGGTCACATCTTTCAAGTCCTCAGTCATGCGCTGACCGGCTCGGAGACGCATCCCTACGATATCCACCAAATCCTCGTCGAGCATCAAAAGATTGATCCCCACTATCGGCTTGTGGTGTGAGCAACGGGGAGAGGAGTTACCCGGGGACCGGTCGTTCTTCCTGGCGATGGGGATCCCGGCAGCAGTGGGAGTGAGTAAGCAGCGTATAGTGCGACCTGAACTCCGGTACCCCAGAGGGAACAGTTACCGGCCCGCCTCCGCAATCCCATGGTGGCTCAGGAGTTCCAGAGTGAAAAGAATCATGAAGCTATTGCGAACGATGCTGGTTGCCGGGGGATCTGGAATTCGTAGCTTTGAGGCAGCCAACAAGGGGTCATTTGTATGTCTTCTCAGTTCTGGGGAGGACCACTGCTATCTCACACTTAAATGGCTTGCGTGGTCAAGGGAGAAAATTATGATAGCGTCCCACGCGTTTACGGAAAGCACCCTTGAACTTACTTCTTTTGATGGGCAATACATCCCCCCGCAGGGGATCCTCTCCCATTTCCTCAATTGCTCGACTCAGCCGTTCCTGATGGTCCCTCGGCAGGCGCCGAAGCTGCTTAGCCGCTTCCCTAGAAATCTACAGTCCCAACTCACGCTTGAGCTGCCTGAAGCCTCTCTCCACAATCTTTTCTTCCTCTGGAGTTACGGTGTCACCGAGCCCTCTGCGCTTAATGACCACAGTGCCCTTATAGCTGCTCACATCAACAAAATCTCCCCCTCGAAGGCCCAACTTTTGCAGATCTCTTTTGGAATCACCACCCGGCGGCGTTGACTAAGCCTACTAAGGTATGTTTCCCTTGCTGACCCTCACAGATTAGCAAATTTAGCCAATGAAGACGGAACTTGTCTCCTTGAGCACTCCCGCGCCGAAAGGTTCTCCGAGTTTTGCCAGGCCGATGAACACCCATACGGTGACGGGGGCACAGTGTAATCTGCGTGCCTCAGGCTGATCGGGGGCAGGCACAGAATGCCTCCTCCGGGCTGCCAGAAAGATAAACCCATCGGGGCGCACGTTGATTTCAAAGGGAAATGACATATAGGCCATGTCGCCTTCCCGCGCGGGACAGGGAGTGGGTTGCTTTCTGCTCCCCGGGGGAATTTACAACCCCTGCCGCGAACGGTATATTTAGTCACTGTTTCAAGGTGAGTGTTGAAGGACGAGTTATGACAAACGCACTTGATGTCCAGGAGCGTCTCGTGACGCTGGAAGACCTGATGACGGACGAGGTGGCACTGGCTTATGTGGAAGCCGCCGATGCCGTTCTGGAAGCCATCGGTTATACCGAACATGGCGTGCGTCATGCCAAGAAGACGGGCAAGTGGGCGCGGGAGATTCTGACCCGCCTGGGCTATGAGCCGCCGCTGCCGGAACTGGCGGCCCTGGCCGGATTTCTTCATGATGCGGGCAATGTGGTCAATCGCAACGTCCATGCTCAGTCGGGAGCGCTCATGGCCATGCACATTCTCACGCGACTGGGCCTGCCGCCGCGTCACATCGGTCTGGTCATGGCGGCCATCGGCCATCACGATGAATCCGACGGAATGCCCGTCAGCCCCGTGAGCGCCGCCGTCATCATCGCCGATAAGGCCGATGTCCATCGCTCGCGAGTGCGATTGACCGATCCCGCGCAGTTCGACATTCACGATCGAATCAATTACGCCGTCACCCGCAGCACGCTCAATGTGGATCCGGCCTCGCGCGTCATCACGCTGGAACTCGAAGTGGATACGAGCATCGGCAGCGTCATGGAATTTTTCGAGATCTTCGCCGAGCGCATGATTCTCAGCCGCAAAGCCGCGGAGTTCCTCGGCTGCCAATTTTGCCTTGTCGCCAATCACGTCGAACTCTACGGGGCGAGAAAAAAGAGTTGAGGAAGGTTCTTCCCCCTCACAGGTCCGAGCCGGAATCAGGTTCCATGAAGGTGCGCTACGGAGATCGAGAGTACGAATATCACGAGCGCATGACGGCGCGGCAACTTCTGGACCGGCTGGGAGTCCTGCCGGAGACCGTCGTCGTCGTGAAGAACGAAGAAATCGTCACCGAGGATGAAATGCTCGAGGTCGGAGATGAGATCGAGCTGGTGCGCGTTGTCTCGGGAGGCTGAAGGGAAGATCGCCTCATCCGCCGGAGTCGGCCCATGAAGTGCCGGAAATGCGCCAATAAAGCGATGACCTACATGCCCGAGCACAAGCTCGCTCTGTGCCGGGAGTGTTACTCCCCGTGGTTTCTCGACTACATGGAGCGGACGATCAAAAAGTTCAAGATGTTCACCCGGCGAGATCGCCTCCTGGTGGCCGTTTCCGGAGGCAAAGATAGCCTCGCCCTCTGGCACGCGCTCACGGCGCTGGGGTATGAAGCGGATGGGTTTTACATTGACCTGGGCATCGAAGGCCAGAATCACTATTCGGCCCTCTCGCGGCGGGCCTGCGAGATGATGTCCGAGAAACTCGGCCGTCGGCTCCACGTCGTGAGCGTTCGGGAAGCAGTGGGCGCACCGATTCCCGACATTCAACAGATCACGGCGCGGCAGGCGTGTTCGGCCTGCGGGTTGATCAAACGGTACACCATGAATCGCTACTCGCTCGACGCCGGCTATGATGTGATCGCCACCGGTCATAACCTCGACGATGAAGTCGCCGTCCTCTTCGCCAACGTCCTGCACTGGAATCGCGCCGCTCTCGCCCGCCAGTATCCCGTTCTCGATGAGCGCGAGGGGCTGAAGAAGAAGGTGAAACCCCTCGTTTACTTCACCGAGAAGCAGACCACCACCTATGCTCTGGCCAACAAGATTCCCTACATTCGCGACGAGTGTCCCTACGCCGTGGGAGCGACGACGCTCTATTACAAGGATGTGATCGCTCAACTGGAGCATCGCGCGCCGGGAACCAAGCGCCGATTCCTCGATGGATTCTTCGCTCTGCGCGACCTGTTCGCCGAGCCGGAGCCGGTGACGCTCACCGCCTGTTCGGTGTGCGGTCAGCCGACCACCGGCACTGTCTGCGCCTATTGTCGCCTCGTTGATCATGTCCACCGCCGACTCTTCCACCCACTGCCGGAATCCCTTCCCCAGCCGACCGAGGTGTGATTCTCTCCGGGTGAGTCCGGGCCGATGACGGAACGCGACTTTCGAGTTTGCCGGAAGGCAGGAGGCAAGTCGTGGCCGGGAAGAAACGTTTATGGCTTGAACCGGTCCTCGGTCGAAGCCGAGAGCGGCTGATTCATCAATGCCAGGAGGCGCTGCGGCGCGGGCAGGGCGAGAGCTTCATCTATCTGGTCTCCACTCGTCCGCTACTTGATTCCATCGTTGAGCGTATCCTCGACGGGGACCGCGTCCGAGCCGCCGGCGAACTGCGCGTCTTCCTGTTCGACGGGCTGGTGCGATTTCTCCTCTCCCAAAGCGGTGACCAACGACGGATCATCGAGGATGCGGAGAAGTTCTTTTTCCTGGAGAGGGCGGTCATGGCGCTCGCCGCCGCCGGCGAGCTGAAGTACCTTCAGGCGATCGCCACGCTGCCCGGTTGCCTAGAGTCGCTCGCCCGCATCATCGGCGAGATCAAACGCGCCGACATGACCGCTGATGCCTTCGAGGCATTCATCTGCACGGCGGCGGAGCCGCATCCCCGTGACCTCGATCTGGTGCTGATCTATCGGCGGTATGCAGAAGAGCTGCATCGGCATGATCTGCTGGACGCCGACGATGCCTATCTCTGCGCCCTGGACCTTTTTCGCCAGCGGCCCGATCTGCCGCCGGGACTTCAATCCACCCGGATGCTCTTCATTGATGGATTTTTCGATTTCACGCCGATTCAAAAGAAACTGCTGCGCTATCTCATCGAGCGCATTCCCGAGGTCACGGTGACGCTCGCCTTCGACCCGACCAATCCCTCGGTCTTTCACATTCCCCTTCGGGACACGCGGGCATTCTTTTCTTCGCTCGGCGAACCGCTGGAGACCGAGCAGATGATGGAGACCGAGGCCTTTCACCCCGCCCTGGCCGCGCTGCGACGGGGGCTGTTCAATCCCGATGCCGTCCCGAGCCGCACTCGTCCTCCCATTCACGTCTTCAGCGGAGCCAATTTCTCCCATGAGGTCGAAGAGATCGCCCGCGAGGTGAAACGGCTCGTCGGCGAACAGGGCTACCGGCCCCGCGAGATCGCCGTCCTCGCCCGCACGCCCGCATATCTTCAGGCGGTGGGCGAGGAATTGGATCGGAGAGGAATCCCCTCGACGCTCGGTGTGGTCGAGCCGCTGCTGGCGGTGCCCTCGGTCAAAGCGGCCGTGAAAGTTCTCGACTGCCGGGCCAATCACGCCATCACCGAGCCCTACCTCGCCCTTTTGAAGAACGATTATCTCCACGCGTTCACCGAACTGGATCGAGACGCCGTGGAAAACGCGATGGTCGCCGTGGGCATCGGGCTTCCCATTCACCCGTTTCGGCGACGGCTCGGGTCGGTCGAGCGGATCAAACACTATCAAGCGCAAACGCTCACCTCGCGCATGGTGGACCTGGAGGAGATCGCATTGGAACTCGCCCGGTTGAAACGCGGCCAGATGGCACTGGCCGCCGCACGGGAATCGCTCGCGGGAATGCGCCGCGCTCTGGCCGAAATTCCCTCCCGGGGAACTTTGAGCGAGATGATCGGAGGATTTCGGCGGGCGCTCGCGGCTTTCGGCGTGAGAGAGCGTCTGGAGCAACGATTGATGGGGGCGGGAAATGACGAGCACGAACTTCGGCTGCTCGCCCGCGACCTGCGGGGTCTTCAGGCGCTCGACTCCGTTCTGGATGAGCTGAGCGTGATCGCCCGAGGGGAATCCTCGCCTGAATCCTCACCAAACGAGACGACCACAACGCCCTCTCCGGCGGCGAAGATCACCGTCGAACAGTTTCGTGATTTGCTGACGCACCTTCTGCAACGGAGCGAATTCAGGACCGAACGCGGTCATCCCGATGGGGTGCATCTGCTCGAGGTCACGCAGGCGCGGGGCCTCGCCTTTCGCGTCGTTTTTATTCCCGGCCTGATCGAGGGAGAATTTCCCCGCTCGCCCGAACGGGACTGGGTCTACCCGGAAGCGGAACGCCGCCGCCTGGCCGACGCCGGCCTCTTCCTCGAAGACCTCTCGCCCCGCACCTTCGAGGCCAAGGAAGAGCATTTCTTCTACCATGCGGCGTGTCAGGCGACCGAACGACTGTACCTCAGCTTTCCCCGCACTGACGCGACCGGCGAAGCGACCATTGTCTCCAGTTTCATAGAGGATGTCCGCCAGCTCTACGCCGGAGATGAAGACGCTCCACAGACGGCGATTGCTCTGACCGAGTGCGACCTGAACACCTATGATGTTCGTCAGGCCGCCTCGCCGCCGGAGATGCGGCGGGCTCTGGTGGCGAGTTTCTATCACACGACGCCCGATGATGCGCTCGTCCTGCATCTCTATCAGCATGCGCTCGAGCGGGAGTGGTTGTCGCCGACGATCTTCCCCCGACTTCGGAGCGAAGCGGAGCGCGACGCCGGGTTTCTCGGCCCCTTCGATGGCGTGCTGATTCATCCCCTCATTCGCCAACAACTCGCCACCCGATTCGGCCCCGATCACATGTACTCGGCGAGCCAGCTCACCACCTACGGGCGCTGTCCCTTTCAGTTCTTCTGCCGCCGGATTCTTCAACTGGAACGGCGAGAGGAAGCGGCTCTGGACCTCGTGGCGCTGGATCGCGGTTATCTCCTGCACGCGATCCTTCACGATTTCTTCGAGCGACACGTACACGCACCGCTCCGACGCGAACGCCAGTCGGAGTATGAACGGGAGCTTGTCGCCGTCGCCGACGCCATCTTCGCCCGCTACGAAGAAACGGCGCTTCCGATTCATCGCGGGTTGTGGGAGCTTGAAAAAGCCCGGATCACCGATACGCTTCTGCGCTTTCTGGATGCCGAGATCGCTTACCAGCAGAGAGTCGCCGCCCGTGAGGTTCATCCCCACTGGCTGGAGCTGGGATTCGGCATGAGTCCGGAACAGCAGGAGCGATGCCATCCCGCCTCACGACGGACCCCTCTTGTGTTCGAACGACCGGGACGCGCGGGCGACCGGATTCAGATTCGCGGGCGCATTGATCGGGTGGATCGGTCCGCCGACGGCAAATACATCGTCTACGATTACAAATCGCGCAGCGGAGCCCGACTCGCCGAGATGCGCGAGGGCAGCGATCTGCAAATCCAGCTCTACATTCACGCGCTCGCGCGCCTCTTCCTCCGAGCGGGGGAGGAAGTGATCGGCGGAGGCTATTACGTGGTGGAGGACGGCAATCGCCGTCAGGGGGCGTATCGCTGTGATTACGGCGACTACACCGGGATCCATCCACGAGCGGAATCGAATCTCGCGCCGGACGAGTGGCAGGCCCTGCTCGACGGAGCCGAGGGTTACGTCTGGGAATACGTCGAGGGAATGCGACGCGGCGATTTCCGCGTGCAACCTAAAAGCGACGCCTGCTGCCCCCGGTGCGACTATCGAACCGTCTGCCGCTACGACAAGCACCGACAGTCGCGCGCAGAGACGCATCGTCAGGACTGCGCCGACCCGAAGAGTCTGAGGCCATGACGGAGCTGACGCCCCAGCAACGACAAGCGGTGGAGACGCTCGATTCTTCGGTCGTCGTCGTAGCCGGACCCGGAGCCGGGAAGACGCGCGTCCTCGTCGAGCGCGTGCTCCACATCCTGCGACAGCGACGCGCCGATCTGGATGAGATCGTCGCCATCACCTTCACCAACAAAGCCGCCAATGAAATGCGCGACAAGATTCGTCGCGCCCTGCGCGAGCTGGCCCTTCGCAGCGCGAGCCGCGAAGACGCCAGCTACTGGTATGATCTGAAACGGCGACTCGAAGATGCCCCTATCTCGACCATTCACGGTTTCGCCGCCCGCCTCCTCCGGGCTCATCCCGTTGACGCCCAGGTGGATCCGAATTTCACCATCCTCGAAGAGTATACGAGTCAACTTCTCCTCACTCAGGCCGTCGAAGAAACGGTCACCGAGGCGCTCGATGAAGCCGATCCGACGATCGGTCGGCTGGTGATGAGTTTCACCCGGCAGCGAGTGATTCGCTTGCTGACCGATGTGTTCGTATCGGTGCGCACGCTCGGCCTCACACTGGATGATGTCGAGGGACTGACTTTCCGTCACCTGAAGACGGCCGACGATTATCGCCGGGCGGTCGAGGTGCTCGACCATGCTATCGCCACTCTCACCCGCATCGAGGGACTGACGAAAACCATGCGCGAGTCGGTCGAGACGTTCCGTCGCACCTTTGAACAATATCGCGTTTTCCTGGAGGAGGCGCCGGCGCTGGAGCACGCGCCGCTTTTCGACCGCGCTCTGGAGGCCCTGAAAGCGGCGAAGGTGCGAAAAGTCGGGCGGATGAAAGAGGCCGCTGCTGAACTGGAGGCACGTCTTCGCGACGTTGAGCTGTTCTACTATGACGCCTGCGCCGGGGAGACGCTCCACGGCGTGCTCGCCCTCCTCCGACGAATCGAGCGTCGCTACGTCGAACTGAAGGCCGACGTCAACGGCCTCGACTACGAAGACCTTCAGTGGAAAGCGCGTCACCTTTTGCGCACCCGTCCGGAGGTGGCCCGCGCCATTGCCCGCTCGATTCGCTTCATCCTCGTTGACGAATTTCAGGACACCAACGGACTGCAAAAAGAGATCATTGATCTGCTCCTGAAGGCCCGCGGTGAAGAAGAACCCGAATCCCGACATCTCACGCTCTTCATCGTGGGCGATCAGAAGCAGTCCATCTATGGATTTCGTGGGGCCGCCGTGGAGGTGTTCGCCGAGGCGGAACGAGAGATCACCGCCCGGGGAGGGCTCCGCCTCGTTCTGGGGAAGAATTTCCGCAGCCAGCGCCCCCTGGTCGAGTTTTTCAATCGCTTCTTCTCCCGGCTGATGAGCCCGCCCGAGCGAGAGGATGCCGATGCTCTGGAAGCAGCCGGTTTTATCGGCTTCATTCCCGATGAAGCCCATCGCGGCAGCCTCCACGAGCCGGCGGTAGAACTCCTGCTGGAGATCACAGATGGCACGGCCCCCGACGACGCGCGCGATGTGGAAGCGCACCTGATCGCCGATCGCATCGCTCAGATGGTGCGGTCGGGCGAGCGCCTCATCGCCGCCGACAGGGAGCCTTCCTCATCGCCCATTGCCGTCGAGACGAACGAGAGCCTGCCCGCCGACACTCCGGGCCGACGCGCCGTTCGCTACGGCGACATTGCCATTCTCTTCCGCGCGCTGAGCGATATAAAGATCTACGAGCGGGCGCTCCGGCAGCGCGGCATCCCTTACTACGTACTGGCGGGAAAGGGATTCTACGAACGACAGGAGATTCAGGACATTCTTTCGCTGCTCCAGTTTCTGGACAATCGAACGAATGAGATTGCGCTCGTTGCGGCATTGCGGTCACCGCTGTTTGGCCTCTCGGACGAAACGCTCTACTGGATGCGTCAGTATGCCAATCATCACCCGGGCAGCGGGCTCGATCCTCATCCGCTGCTGACCAGCCTGCTGGAGGGATCGAATCTCTGGGGCGTCTCCGACGAACAACGGCTCCTGGTCGCACGAGCCGCTACCATCATCAGGCGACTGCTGGATGTGCGAAATCGGCTCCCGCTCGTCGAGTTGATCCGTGAGATCATCGAGGCGACCGATGACGAAGCCCTTCAGGCGACGGCCTACGATGGACATCAACGGGTGGCCAATCTGCGCAAATTGATGGAGCTGGCGCGCGCCTTTGACGCGCGGGGGCCGCAGTTTCTCGGCGATTTCGTCCGCTACGTCCACCAGTTCACCGAGATGGAGACGCGCGAGGCCGAGGCTCAACTCGAATCGGCGAACGCCGTAACCCTCATGACCGTTCACAAGGCCAAGGGCCTCGAATTCCCCGTCGTCATCGTCCCCGATCTGAATCGCCAGTTTCGCCGGGATGCGCCGCCCCTTGTCTTCGATCGGGCGCTGGGACTCGGTCTGAAGATCCCCGATGCCCGCGGTCGGGCGCACAGGTCGTGGCTGCACAAGCGCATCTGCGAACAGGTTGCCCGGCGGGAATTCTTCGAGAATCAACGCGTACTTTTCGTCGCGCTCACGCGGGCGCAGGACTATCTCATCCTCTCAACCGTCGTCGCCAAAAAGAAGAAGGCGCCTGATGATGAGGCGGCGGAGGAGATGTCCGGCGCGACGACGCAGGCATCCGATGCCGATTCTCCAGTCCCGACCGAGTCTGTCCCCGGTCTTTTCGGGCGAAGTTGGTTCGATTGGTTCCGAATGATTCTGGGAGTGGGGGATCCTGAGGCGCTGCCGACAATCTACGAGTGGAAGGGGGTGAAACTCAAGGTGACGCGCCGCGCCGACCTCCCGGGGGGCGAGCAACCGGCAGCCGTTCGTCCCCTGATCGAACGATTCCCCGAACTCGGTCAGGGTCACCCCCTGCCCCCGGAAAAACTTCCCCCGCTCGCCGAAGATGAGCAACGGGCGCTCGCCATGCTCCTTGAGCGTGTGGCGCCGACGGCTCCGATGTGGCCGGGACGCCGGACCATCAGCGTCACGCGCTTGCTCGCTCTGGCCCGTTGCCCCCGGCAATTCTATTATGAGGATGTTCTCGGTCTGCCCCCGCTCGATGAATACGAGGAACCCGAACTGACTCGTGAGGGAACGTCGCTGCCTGCCGCCGTCCGAGGCCACATCATCCATCGCTTCTGTCAGCTTTACGACGGAACGGAGTCGTGGGAGGAGTTGCTCGCCCGACTCGTCAGCGAGCATCTGGCGATCGAGGCGAGCGATGCGACCCAGGCGGTGGAGGCAGCCGTCACTCACCTGCGCCCGCTCGTCGAGAATTATCTGCGGAGCGATCTCTATCGCACTATTGAACAAATTTTGTGGGGCTCCCGGCCGGGAAGCGTCAGGAGCGAGTATGAGATTCTCTATCGGGCAGAGACAATGCTCGTGCGCGGGCGAATTGACAAGCTCATCCTGAGCGATGACGGCGTCGCTACGATTGTGGACTTCAAGACGAATCGGGCGGATGCGGCGGAGACCGACCGGCTCGTCCACGAATATGCCGTGCAGATGCAGCTCTACGCTCTGGCCGTTCGCCATCTGATGTGTCCCCGGGCGATTCGCGCCGAGCTGTACTTCCTCATTCCGAACGAGCGTCGCGTCCTCCCCGAGGAGTGGCTCG
>DATLZR010000096.1 GCA_035573895.1 Blastocatellia bacterium
TTTAACGGTTTGTCAAGCACCTTCGATTCTACCCGAACTGAGGAAGCCCGCCACGCCCTCCGACGCTGGCATTCACCCTTTCGCCCAGGAGAGGGAGCCATAGCGAAGCGGTCTTTGTTGACGGAATCCGTGGGCAAGACCGGGCCCGCGGCGCCCTCTCATTCTAAACCGGACAGCAAGAGATGCACCAATCCTACCTTGAAGCCACCAGATGTACTATGCGACTTCAGAAAAATCCCCTATGACCGGGCTGGCCAACCGGGCGAAATCGGCATACTTCATGCGAATCGAATCGGTGTGGGTTCCGGCATTGAAGACGATCTCTTCGTTCCGAGTGAGAGGCTCCGCAACGTAGACGGCGACGCCATAGAGATTGCCGAAAATGGGCATTGCTCCGATCTCGCAGTCTGGGAACAAGCCTTTGAATTCCTGCTCGGTCGCCAATCGAACCTCTCCGGCCCCTATCACTGCTTTGAAGCGCTCAACGTTCACCTTGTGGTGAGCCGGGACCACGGCCATGACGAACCGATCATCCGCTTTGAGGATGACGGCCTTGGCCAGCTCGCGCCCTTTCACATGGAGCGTGTGAGCGATCTCTTGCGCGGTGAACGCCTGGGAATGAGTGCAGGCAATGTATTTGATCTGATGCTCATCGAGGAATTGTTTGAGACGTGTTGCCACCGCCATAGGTCACCTCCGAGAAGATACCGGTCACCTCCTGTGGTGCCGGAAAACAACGCGGCATCATCAGAAGTTGCCGGACACGGGAGGACAATCACCAATATCCCCCTTTTCCCTATCTCATGCCGGGGTCAAAACAGGCTTCGTGACTCCCGGATCCGATCACGTGTGATTCTCGGACGAGGATTCAAACACCCGGGCGATCTCCTCAATGCGCGTGGTGATGGGACAGGGAGGAAGGCTCTCCAAAAAGATCGCGCCGTAGTTTTTGGTACGAATACGCGGATCGAGAACGGACAGAACACCTACGTCACGTCGGCTGCGGATGAGGCGTCCGAGCCCCTGCTTGAGCATGATGACGGCTTGAGGAACCGAATAGTCGTAGAAGGCATTCCCGCCCATTTCCTCAATATACCGGGCACGCGCTGCAATGACGGGATCTGTGGGAACAGCAAAGGGAAGACGGTCAATGATGACGGCGCTCAGCGCGTCGCCTTGAACATCAACTCCCTGCCAGAAACTCGCCGTGGCAAAGAGAACCGAATGCGGAGTGGTGCGAAATCGGTGAAGCAATCCGGCCTTTGACCCTTCTCCCTGAACGAAGCAGGGGAAATCAACCCGGTGCTTCACCCGCTGATAGATCTCGTTCATCTGGCCGATCGCCGTACAGAGAACGAAGGCACGGCCACGACTGATCTCCAGAATCTTCACGATCTCGGCAACGGCCGCTTCGACAAACGCCGGATCGCGGGGATCGGGCATATTCGGAGGAAGGTAAAGGATCGCCTGCCGGCTATAGTCAAAGTGGGAGGGGATGATCAGTTCCTCCGCCGTGTGAATGCCCAGCCGGGATTTGATGTAGGCGAAGCTGCCACCGCTTGTCAACGTCGCTGATGTCAGGATTGCCGTCGGCACGTGGTTGAACAATCGTTCGGCCAAAATCTCCGAGACATCAATCGGCGTGGCCTGAAGGAAGATACCCCGCCCCCGCCGCTCATACCAGTAAACAAATCGGGGATCGGAACCCGTCATGATGAATTCCAGATCACGGCGAAGCTGCACTGTACGCCGAATCAACGCCTCAACTTCCGGTGGAGGAGACGATACTGAAGCCAGAAGGGTCTCCAGGCGCGACAGTGTGTGCAAAAGCTCAACCAGACTCTCTCCCAAAGGCGTTAAGCCACCTACACCCGTATCCTCCGACGAAGGGGAGGCGGACTTTTGACGCGACGAGCGGCGAGGTCTTCGCTCGATAAGATGTGGATGGAGTGGATAACGCCCATCATTCATGGCAGCTTCCGCCTGAAACCCAAGCCAGAATCGTTCCGCCCGTTGCTGGAGTCGAAGACAAACAGCGCTGACCTCTTTGGCCAGTGTGGGATCGGTCAGCGGGAGCATCTGCGCATCTCGAATCAATTCGGCCACGCGATAGGTGCTCACCTGAGCGCCGAAGTATTCCGAGGCGATGTCTTCCAGCTCGTGAGCTTCGTCGAAGATGACGACCGAATAATCGGGGATGATCGAACCATACTCGTGGCCGCGCAGCGCAAGATCAACAAAAAACAAGTGGTGATTAACGATGACAACGTCGGCTTTGGCAGCCCGCTCGCGCATCTTCGTGATGAAGCACGGCTCATAATCGGGGCATTTTTGCCCCAGGCAGATTTCCGAACGGGCATCAATGGCCGACCAGAAGCTGAGATTTTCCGGCAGATCCGTGAGTTCCGCCCGGTCCCCCGTCTCGGATTGAGACGCCCAACGACGCACGGCATCAAAATAATCCACATCGTCAACGTCAGTCAGCAGGGGTGCTTGGGCCGCCTTTTTCAATCGGTACAGGCAGACGTAATTCGAACGACCTTTCATGTAGGTCACTCGAAGTTTGCGCCCAAGGGCTTTTTCCAGAAAGGGCAAGTCCTTCAGATAAAGCTGTTCCTGCAGCGTCTTGGTCCCGGTCGAGATGATGACCCGCTCAGCCGAGGCCAGAGCGGGCACCAAATACGCCAGCGTTTTCCCCGTTCCGGTCCCCGCTTCGACCAGAAGATGCCCTCCCGATTCAATGGCGCGGGCAACGGCTTCCGCCATTCGGATTTGACCCGGTCGGTACTCGTATTGCGGATGATGCCGCGCAATCAAGCCACCGGGGCCAAATATCTCGTCCATCGTCCGCACCATGGTAAAAACCTTACGTCAGCCCGGCAGTAAATTCAAGCATCCCCCGGCAGCATTCATCCAGAATCGCAGCCGCTGAGATACACTGACTCGGGAGAACATGTTCTCGCTTCTCCTCCGTATACCCCCTGGGAGTGCAGGCCTCCGCCCTTCTTGTTTTGCCCTGGAGAGAAAACCCGTTGTATGCCTGCGCTCCCCCCTTCCGTCGTTCGTGACGTATTCGAGCACATGGACGATCCCTTCAAAGGCACAGGCGGTCAAGGACAGATCTGGTCTCCCCGATTTCCAAAATTTCGGATGCCGTTTCCAGAAATCTGGAAGATCTTTGGAAGGAGAGCAGTGGATTTTTCAGCATTTTCAAGGAGTTACAACGTTTGGACTTTATGGCATGAAACTTGCGTCAAAGTGTTTGAATCATGTGTGACAGCGATCTTGGGCGTTGGGTGACTGCCAGGTAAGGAGATAGCAGGAGGGCAGACACTCAAGGCCGAATGAATAGTAACTGGTCGAACAATCCACAATCTCAACTAAGGAGGAAAAACAGCTATGACACAAGCGCTGAAAAAAAGGGTGGCGGTACTAGGCTTGACCCTCTTGTGTCTCAATCTCGTTCTCCTGCCCCTACTGAGGCACGCTCCCCGTGCACAAACTACCACAGGGGGTGTGCGGGGCGTTGTGACCGACATCACCGGAGCTGTAATCCCCGGGGCTACTGTCGTAGCCAAGAACGTGGCGACGGGAGTCGAGTATAAAACGACTGCCACTGCTGACGGCATCTACACCATCTCCCGAATCCCTCCCGGTAGCTACAACATCACGGTAGAGGTTCAGGGCTTCAAAAAGGCCGAGGTCACCGGTGTGGAAGTGGGGGTTGGAAAAGACACCGTCGTGGATGTGCGGCTTGAACCTGGAGCGATTACCGAGGTCGTGACGGTCACGGGTGGGGGCGAAGCTCTAATGGAAAAGGATACAGCGCAGATTTCCGCGACGATTCAGGCGCGAAAGATTCAAGACCTCCCCATTAACGTGGCCGGTGGCGGATTGGATTTTGTCGCCCTACTGCTGCCCGGTGTTCGAACGGGCTTTGGCAATGTCAACGCCAATGGAGTCACGCTCTCGGTCAACGGCAATCGTGCCCGGTCCAACAACTTCACCATTGATGGAGTGGACAATAACGACCTCTCCATCGGTGGTCCCAACTACTTCGTTCAAAATCGCGATCTGATCCAGGAATACCAGGTAATCACGAACAATTTCTCAGCCGAATACGGGCGGAACCAAGGCGCGATCGTCAACATCGTCAGCAAGTCCGGGACGAACGAGTTCCACGGCTCCATTGCGTGGTATCATCGGGATCGCAAGCTCTGGGACTCGCTGACGAACATCGAGCGGCGCTCCGGGCAGAAAGATCCGCTGCCCGATTTGGTCAATGTCTTCGATTACACGATCGGCGGCCCGGTTGTGAGGAACAAAGTTTTCTTCTTTCACGCCGGCCACTTCATTCGCAATCCGCAATTCTCTGATCTGCGGACAACGTCGTTGGCGCCGACGCCCGAAGGCATTCAGTTGTTAAAGAGCGCGTTCCCGAATAACCCGGCCGTCCAGTACTATGCCGATTTCTCGGCTTTCGCCCTGCCAATCGGTAATCCCACCATTCGTACGGATGTGGCCCCCTCCACGATCACCATCGGAAACCTGAAAGTTCCCGTCGCCGCAGTACGTCGAGCTGTGCCGCTATCGGGGCGACTCGATGAGATCAACGTGCGCGGTGATGTTCATCCGAGCGATCGAGATCGCATCTGGGGGCGATACTTCATCCAGGACCGTCCGGGAAAGGACTTCCTGGTGGACGTCCGTGGATGGACCGGAGATATTCCCTTCCGGACGCAGCAGGCCGGTGGCGGATGGACGCGAAACATTTCGACCCGGTCGGTGAATGAGTTTCGGTTCAACTACTCGAGACTGTTTGTGATCTTCGGTGGTGGTGGAAGCGGCGGCAAAGGGAACATCCCTCACCCGGATAAGATTGATACAGCGCTGACATTCCTGAGTCCGACTTTCCGGGCAGATAACGGCGCGCCGCTTTTGACCGTCGGTCCGGCGACAAACCTGCCGCAGGGACGCACGGTCGAATCCTTCCAGTTCAACGACAACTTCACACTCACGATGGGGCGGCATCAGATAAAGATGGGTATTGATATTCGCCGCCTCCGCAACGCCGTACCGTTCCTCCCCAACGTCAACGGGGCGTTCACCTTCTCCACGGCGCAACGGTTAGCCGACAACGCCCCCAATTTCCTGACGGTGGCACTTGGCCCGGCGACGCTCAAGTACACGGAGACCGATCAATTCTACTTCTTCCAGGACGACTGGCGCATTCGTCCCAATCTCACGCTCAACCTGGGTCTCCGATATGAGAATACGGGTCAGCCGCTCAACCTGATGAACGACATCACCACAGCACGAGAACGGGATCCGCAGAAGGCGTTTTGGCGTCAGGACCTCCCGGTGGAAGCCCGCGTCGTCCCGCGCGTTCCTACTGATAACAACAACTTCGCGCCGCGGTTCGGCTTCGTCTACACGCCGCGCTGGGGCAAGTGGCTCTTTGGCGAGGACAAGACGGTCATTCGCGGTGGCTATGGAATCGCTTATGATCCGGCGTTCTACAATCTGATGCTCAACATCTCAACCTCCTCACCGCTCGTCTTCCTGACCACGGTGACAAACATTCCTGTTCCTGATCCCGTGCCGACGGGAGACAAGGTACGCGATGCTGCCATTCGAGCGGGAGTCATTCGGTTCAACACGTTCGATCCGCGGTTCTTCGCCCAAACCGTCCCAGCCCTGGACTTCAGACAGCCTTACGTCCAGCAATGGTCATTCGGTCTTCAGCGTGAGCTGGTGCGGGAAAATGTGCTGGAAATTCGCTATGTCGGCAACCACCAGGTCGGACAATTTCAAACGGTTAACTTCAACCCGTTCATCGGAAATCTAGTGCGGGGCTTCGGTCCCGTCCGCTATGTTGATCCCGCAGACAATCAGACGAAGACGCTCAACTTCCCGGGATTCCCGCAATTTTTGCCGCAAGGTGTCAATCCGCTCACCTGCACGGATAATCCGGCCACGGCCGATAACGAAGCTACCTGCAATGGGCGATTGTTCCCGTCGGGCGTGGCGCGAGTGCGCATCAACGGGGCCTCGGCCAGCCATAACGGGTTGCAAATGCGGTTCGACGGTCGAATCCGGCAGCAGTGGACCTACACCGTCAGCTATACCTGGAGCCACACGATTGACAATTCAAGCGAGGTATTCAACTTCGATACTGGAAACTCCGTGACTGTCGCCCAGAATCCGCTAAATATCACACGCGCTGAACGCGGGAATTCCGGCTTCGATGTGCGGCATCTATTTGCGGCCTCGTGGATCTGGGATCTGCCCTTCCTCCGGGACCAACGCGGGGTTCTGGGGCGCATCCTGGGAGGCTGGCAGCTCAACGGTATCGTGCGCATCCAGGATGGACAGTGGTTCACGCCGGTTCAACAAGCGCTCGTAAGCCCCTACGAAGACCAACCCTTCATCCAGTCGTTCATCGGCCGCTCCCATCTGCGTCCGTTCAACGGGAACCCGACGGCCCCTGTTGACCGAGTTGGTATCTCGGACGTTGATGCCTGCGTCTTCTATCGGTTGGCGCCGTGCGGCACCAGTGGGGGAGTTCCCATCCTTCGATCCAGTCCGACCGGCTTCTGGTTGTTGAACGATCTCAACCGGGGAGTGTTTACCCCGGTCACTCCAAACGATGTGCGACTGATCGTCAATGGGCCGGGAGCCGCCCAGAGATTTGGCACACCCTTTGGAACTCTGGGACGGAACACGTTCAAGGGCGACCGGTTCGAGGGTGTGGACTTGAGCATCTTCAAGAACACGCGAATTACCGAGCGCGTCTCGATTCAGTACCGGCTGAACCTCTTCAACGCGTTCAACCACCCGTTCTTCGGCATCCCCAATAGCATCTTCGTCGAGAACGCCGGACGCACGTACTTCAACTTCCAGGAAAATAGCGGAGGCCGCCGCACAATTGAGATGGCGCTGAAGCTCATCTTCTGATCGCACGATCAACTGGCTCGTGGGAGAGGCTTCGGCCTCTCTCACGAGATTTATCACTGCCGGCAATTCGCATTAAGCTATCAGATCCCCCGACTGCTTCTCCGAAGAGGGCTGGTGAAACACGCAGTGGTATGCGAAAATCCCTCAGGATCAGAAGTTCTAACAGGTCCGACATCGAGCGGCTGTCCGCGTTTCTGGATAACGGTGGTGAGTTATGACCGATTTGTTCCGAAGTGAGCGCAGGCTTTCCCTTGCTCAGGAGCGCGGACGTGAGTCTCCACGCGACATTCAGAGTGTGACGACAAGGGGCCCTCAACTACCGCAATTGATGCGGAACCGGTCAGTGGCCGGGCCACGAATCTCCCGGTGGGCTGCCGTCTCAGCCCGAATGAAATCAATAAGCGCCTGACGAATCAGAATGCCCGTCTCCGTCACGCGACGGCACTCCTTCAACATGTCATAAGACGCTCCCCCCTGCTGGAGAAAATCCGACGTCGCCAGCGTATAGACCTTTCGCGGATCAATCGGAGCCCCACTGATGAGAGCGCTTCGCACCTTTCCCTCACAGGCGATGATGGTTGCCCCCGAAAGGGCATCGGTCATTTGCTCGGTCGCTCGCTCGACGAGCCTTTCGATAACTTTTGAGACGAGGTCCCCGGGCAGATCGCACAGGACGATTTGATTCTCGAAAGGCATCACTTCGAAGATTGTACCTACAGTGATGGGTCCTTTGGGAATCGAACGCCGCAGTCCGCCCGAATTCTGAAGCGCAAGATGAACGGGTCGCCCAGCAAGCTGCTCGGCCCGCCAGCGGATGACATCGGCCACGAATGCGCCCAGCGAGCCCCCGCCCAATCCTTTATCGAGGTCTTCCGCTGCGCGACCGATGACCGTGCGCATCTCTTTCCGCAGGCGCTCGCCATAGCGGGAGACCAGTTCCTTGACTGTTTTATCCTCAGCAATGGACTGATCAATCGCCGTCTGCAACGGCTCGATCCGCACGTCTGCTGTGCGCGGTGTTTGTCCGACTGGAAGGGTTGGCCAGAAAAAGGCAAGGATCGCGCAGATCTCCACCGCCCTCAGACGGAGCTGATTTTTCCAGCTCTCCATATCCCGATCTCCCCTGCACTATCAGACCTGCTATGATCTGTCCATCGAACAATCAATCAAGCGCCCTCAGTGCCTTTGCACCACGCCGAACGAGGCATGAGTATATCACAGGATTTTTTATCGGCGCAGTCTTCTGCTATATTTAGCGCTGATGGATGAGCGAAGAGCGATTGCCGTTCCCATCGCTCACACGAGCGTCGAAAAGGTCATTGCGGCTTGTTCAGCGGCGGAGAAGGTCGCCGACTGGATTGAGCTTCGTCTTGACTATCTGGAGGAGGTGACCCGGGATTTCATCGGCTCAATCGTCCGATCATTTGCTCAATTGACGAGAAAGCCCATGATTTTCACCTACCGGCCGATCACCGACGGAGGACGGGCGCCGGCAGATCTCGGTCATCGGACGGACATTTGGCGAGCGATTTTCTCGAGTGTCCAGAGGCAGGAGAATCAATCCAACATCCTCTTTGATCTTGAACTCGATCTCGCTGAGCATCTTGCTCAGCATGCGATGTTGTGCCCGTGGACGCAGGTAATTGCTTCCTTCCATGCTTTTGATTCACTGCCGGACGAACTGGAAACGATCTATCTGCGCATGGCCGCCTCGCCTGCCCGAATTCTCAAGATTGCCGTTCAGGCGAACGATGTGCACCAGGTGGCGAGTATTTTTCGCCTTCTTGAGCGAGCCCGACGTGACCGGCGTGCATTGGTTGCCCTGGCTATGGGGATGCCGGGGATTATCTCCCGCATCCTTGGACCCGCCTACGGCAGCCTGTTGACTTTTGGCGCTCTATCGTCGGATGGACGGACGGCCCCCGGTCAGCCTCTGGTCCGGCATCTGAAAGAAATCTACCGGGTGAATCAGCTCTCACGGAGCACCGCAGTTTACGGGGTTGTGGGCAAGCCCATTGGGCACTCACTCTCGCCGCTCATCCACAATGCCTGGATACACCAGGCCGGATGTGATGCTGTCTACGTTCCGTTCGAAGTCTCCGATCTTCAGACCTTCATCCGCGAGATCGTTCTACCGGGGAGCCGACGCGTGCCCTGGCAGGTAAAAGGGCTCAGTGTAACGCTCCCTCACAAAGTGGCTATCGTAGACCATCTCGATGCCATTGATCCCCTCGCTTCCCGGGTGGGAGCAGTGAATACCGTCGTGGTTCAAAGGGGAAACCTCATCGGCTTCAACACGGATGTCACCGGACTCCTTCAGCCGTTACTCTCACGGATGGATGTTAAAAATGCGCGTGTAATCATTGTCGGAACTGGAGGGGCGGCGCGAGCCGCTGCTGTCGGACTCGCAGAAAGGGGAGCCAGGTTGAGGATCGTCGGACGCAACGAAAAGCACATTCGCGCTTTGACGGAACAGGTAGGGGCAGAGGCGAGCTTCGTTCATGAACTACCGACTCTCAGCGGAGACATCTTGATTCATGCCACTCCCGTCGGCATGGCGGGCTATCAAGCCGGTGCGATTATTCCAACCGAGACGCTGGAAAAGGTTCGGCTTGTGTACGATCTCGTTTATAACCCCATCGAAACGGATCTCCTGCGACGGGCTCGAGAGGTGGGATGCGATACGCTGAGCGGCCTGGAGATGTTTCTCCACCAAGCAGCCGAACAATTCTTTCTCTGGTTCGGTTCACGCCCCTCCATTGAGCGTGGAGAAACGATCGCCCAGGTGGAACTGCAGCACTCTTAATCCAGAGTTTGGTGGAGAACCAGGCTGCCTTGATCGGTTGCGGATAGGGGTGTATACTTCGGGAACTTCATTTTGGAGGCAAGCGGGGAAGTGAGTAGTAATTAGCGTATGATCGAGATTCGCGTTCCGGCTTCAACTTCGAACCTGGGCTCTGGATTTGACTCGATTGGGGTGGCGCTGAAGCTCTACTTCAAAATGCGGGTGCAAAAATTGCCTCCCGATGCACCGGCGCACAAGATCGAAGTGACGGGCGAGGATGCAGATCTCATTCCAACAGATGAAACGAACATGGCCGTTCGTGCCCTCATGCTAGCGGGCCAGAGGGAGAGTGTTGATGTTCCCAAGCTCCACTTGATGATTGAGAACCAAATTCCTGTAGCGCGTGGGCTGGGGGGGAGCGGGGCGGCCATCGTCGCCGGCCTCACTGCATTCGAAGCCATTACCGGGCGCACGCTGGGGGAGGAGAAAGTTCTCCACTATGCCTACGAACTCGAAGGCCACGCCGATAATGTGACCCCCTCGGTGATGGGCTCGCTTGTCCTGACGTGTCTGACCGAGGAGGGCAAG
>DATLZR010000097.1 GCA_035573895.1 Blastocatellia bacterium
CTTGGCCATTTTCACGACGATGACGACAAACCGCAATCGGATCGCGCTTCTCGCTCTGGCCATCGGACACTTTGTCAATGATGCCTATTCGAGCACGATCTACCCGCTGCTTCCGGTACTGGCCGAAAGGCTCAGGCTCACACCGACGGAAGTTTTTCTTCTCGCCCCGCTACTCAACATCACATCGTCACTCATGCAGCCAGTCTATGGATTTTTGGCGGACCGTTACACCAAGCGAGCATTCGCCGTTACCGGACCCGCCGTCACGGGCCTCTTTATTTCACTGATTGGAGTTGCGCCCTCCTATCCGGTTCTGGTCACTTTGCTGCTTCTTGCCGGGGTAGGGATCGGATCGTTTCATCCCCAGGGAGCTGCCCTTGCTGCCAGGACCAATGCAGAGCGTCGGCGGACAGCGGTTTCGGTTTTCTCCTCCTCAGGGACCCTGGGGTTTGCGCTTGGTCCCTTTCTGATCACCACGCTGGTGGCGTCAGCCGACCTCGGTCGAACACCTTATCTTGCGCTGGGAGGGTTTTTCGCCACTTTGTTAATGGTCCGATGGTGCTCAGTTGTGACAGATGCTCACGGCGCGGGACCGAACCCGGCCCCTGTTCCTTCTCTGCGGCAGATCATCGGCCGGGTCTGGCAACCGTTGGGAATCCTCTACGTCATCACGATGAGCCGGGCGGCGCTCTACATCATGAACAACAACTATCTCCCGTTTGTTTTGAAGGAGCGAGGATTCAATCTCACCGAGACGGGAAGAATCCTCACGATGTTTCTTCTGGCTGGAGCCGTTGGGGGATTCCTGGCGGGTCCGGCAGCGGACCGATTGGGGACGCGACGAGTCATCATGGGAACGGGGCTCGCGCTCGCTCCGCTTCTGGTTGCCGGATACACCTTGAGTGGTTTGCCGGCCTTGATGCTCCTGGCATCGGGGGCGTTTCTGCTCATGTCCGCTTTTCCCGTGACAATCGCCGCCGCTCAGGAGTTCGTTCCCGGTCGAACATCAACAGTATCGGCTCTGATGATGGGCTGTGCCTGGGGCGTCGGCTCGCTTTTTCCAGCCCTATGCGAGCCTGTCGCCCAGAAGGTGGGCTTCATCCCCGTACTCGCGGCGGCGACGGTACTGCCTCTGGTCACGTCTTTTCTTGCTCTTCGCTTACCAGACGACAGGAAGGTCTCGCACTCCTTTGCCGAAATTGCTCTGGCGACACCGCCACACACCTAAAAGAACTCATGGGCTTGGGATGAAAAGCCCCGATTTTTAGATCATCCTTGAAACCTCCGGTCGGATGATGCCACCTGGCTCGTCGGAAATGGGACGCCCTGCCTCGGGAAAAAGAAGGGTGATAGTCTGAAAGGAAGCGAACGAGGCAATGTGCCTCGTCCGCTTCTGTCAGAGATGGTCACAGCTTCTCCGCGACGGATTTGGCTTGCAAGAAGAGGAGCAGATAATCGCGTCCGCCGGCCTTTGAATCCGTGCCCGACATGTTGAATCCGCCAAAGGGGTGCACGTCTACGAGTGCCCCTGTGATCTTGCGGTTGAAATAAAGGTTTCCGACGTGAAACTCTTTGCGGGCGCGTTCGAGATGAGCGCGGTTGCGTGAGTACACACCGCCCGTGAGTCCGTAGACGGTTCCGTTGGCAATCGCTAAGGCTTCGTCGAAATCCTTCGCCCTCATGCAGGCCAGGACCGGGCCGAAGATCTCCTCTTGAGCAATTCGAGCACCGGGCGACACATCACCGAATATGGTGGGCGCGATGAACCATCCGCGACCGAGTTCTTCCAGGGGATGACCGCCGAGCAACAATTTCCCCTCGCCACGTCCGATCTCAATGTACTGCAGGATGGACTTGTAAGCTGAATTGCTGACAACCGGTCCCATCCAGTTATTTGGATCCTTGGTGGGACCGACGGTGATCCTTTTTGCCCGTTCGATGACCTTCTCGACGCCGGCGTCATAGACGTCTTCGAGGAAGATAGCGCGAGAGCATGCCGAGCACTTTTGTCCCGAATAGCCGTAGGCGGAGGTAATGATCCCCTCAGCTGCGGCGTCCAGATCGGCGGAACTGTCTACGATAATGGCGTTTTTGCCCCCCATCTCGGCGATGACGCGCTTAACCCAAATCTGACCGGGGGACGTTTTGGCAGCCAGTTCGTTAATTCGGAGGCCGACTTCCATCGAGCCCGTAAAGGCGATGAAGCGCGTCCGGGGATGGGTCACCAAATAGTCGCCGACTTTGGCTCCTGAGCCCGGCAGGTAATTCACAACGCCGGGAGGGAAGGAGGCTTCTTCTAAAATCTCAAGGAATTTGGCGGCGATGATAGGGCTGTCGCTGGAGGGTTTGACGATGGCAGTATTGCCCGCAGCAACCGCTCCCATCGTCATCCCCACGAGGATGGCCAGAGGGAAATTCCAGGGTGGGATGATTACGCCGGCGCCGAGCGGGATATAGAACCACTCGTTATGTTCGCCAGGCAGCGGTGAGGGTGTCACGGGGCGGGGTCCGGCATAGCGGACGGCCTCGCGCCCGTAAAACTCCATCATGTCAATGGCCTCAGCGACATCGGCATCGGCTTCAGCCCAGCTTTTCCCCACTTCGAGGACGATCCAGGCTGCCATCTCGAACTTACGTCGCCGCAGCACAGCCGCTGCTTGAAAGAGATAACGGGCACGTTCCTCCGCCGACAGACGCTTCCAGCCCTCGAATGCTTGCCAGGCCGCTTCAAGCGCCCGATCTACGTGGGACTGATCTCCTCGATGTGCGAAGCCCACAACCTCATCGTAATTCGAGGGATTGACCGACTTGAGCAAGTCTCCCGTTGTGACCCGTTCACCCCCGATGATGGCGGGGTATTCCCGACCGAATTCTGATTCCACCCGGCGAATGGCTTGCTCCATGGCCAGGCGGTTATTGTGATCGGTGAAGTCCGTCAAGGGTTCGTTCTTAAATGGTGGTATCATAGCTGCATCCTCGTTTCCGGGTATTTTGACTGCCGTTCATAGCCCGTCAATTATGACGGAGGTGCTGCCAAACATCAATCATGCCGCCAATCTCTGGAGGGTGCTTTCCGATTGCGTTTGACCGGGGTGTTGAATATAATGGGACCACACCACACACTATTCAGGCACAACGGTATGAGTAAGATACGCATTTTGTTGGCAGACGATCATACGATCTTGCGACAGGGACTGAAGCGCATCCTCGAACTCGATCCTGCTTTTGAAGTCGTCGGTGAGGCCGCTGATGGGCGCGAAGCCGTCAAGAAAGCCGAAGCTCTCGCCCCCGATGTGGTTGTCATGGATATTTCCATGCCCATCCTCAACGGGATTGAAGCGACGCGCCAGATTGCTAAGGCTCTGCCCAAGACCAGGATCCTGATCCTGACCGTTCACGAGGATGACCGAATTGCGCTTGAGATTCTTGAGGCGGGAGCCACAGGGTATCTGCTCAAAGACGCCGCCGGAGAAGAGCTGATTGCTGCGATCAAAGCGGTTCATCGGGGAGACTCCTATTTGAGCCCCTCAATCGCCAAGAAAGTGATTTCCCAGTTCCTCGACGCGGCCAAAGGAAAGGTTCAGCCCGAGGATAGGTTCTCGCTCCTGACTTCGCGGGAACGAGAAATCCTGCAACTTATCGCCGAGGGCTACTCGAACAAAGAGATCGGCGATATGCTCTACATCAGCGAGAAGACGGTCAAAACCCATCGTGAGAATATCATGCGGAAACTCGACCTGCACAACGTGGCGGAACTGGTGAAATACGCCCTGCGGCGCGGCATCATTTAGCCTTTGGCCTGAAAGAAAATCGGCCCCTTTCCTGAGAAAAATCGGATATTCACCGTGTTGATTCTCCTCCAGTCCTGAAGCATGATTGTGCCGGTGAAGGTGGAAAAAATGAACGCGTCTCTGGGGACAATGCCGTAACAAGGCGCGATGCCCCCGAGAGGAGTCCGAGGCTGTGTAACGCCGGGAGAAGCGCGAATGCTGAGGATTCTGTTGGCCGATGATCACACCATCGTTCGGCGCGGTCTGCGGGAAATTTTGCAATCGCACGGTCGTTTTGAGGTCGTTGGGGAAGCCGTTGATGGCGATGATGCCTTACGTCAAGGTCTGGCGACACGCCCCGACATCGTCGTGATGGATATTGGCATGCCGGGGCTTAACGGGATCGAGACGACGTCCGTCCTGAAAGCGGCGCTTCCGCAGTCAAAGATTCTCGTTCTCACCATGCACGAACATCTGGATGTCATTGCTGACGCCTTCGATGCGGGTGCCTTCGGCTACATGATCAAGACTGAATCCGATGCGGAGATGATTCGTGGATTGAGGGCCATCAGCAGAGGATATATGTTTTTCAGTTCTCGGGTTGCGACGGTGATCGGCGATGCATTTCGACACCACCTGGAATTCGATTTACAGGATGAGGCTCTCTGCCGCGAGCTGGATTTTTTGGAATCAAGCTGCCAGGCGACATTCACCGGCGGAGAAGGGCTGCCTTCGGTGGAGATCTTCAACGGCTATTGCCTGGCGATCCTCACCCGCGTGAAAAGCTGTCTCGTCCATCGCTAGGCACGTGGGAGTCTGCAGGTTTATTGCTGCGCCGCGCGTATCTTCGCCGACGCTGTCTACCTGCACAGCCTCGGCGCGTGATCTTCCTGGTTAGGTTGACACATCCTCAGTAGCAGGTCATATTTATGCTGCATCGGCGGGTCTATGAACGGACAGCGCGAGACGTTAACACTGGGGCAGGAGTTAAAACGGCGCCGCGAAGCACGGGGAATTGACCTGCAAGAGATCGCCAATGTAACGCGTGTGTCCGCGCGATTTCTTCGGGCCATTGAGGAAGATGATTTCAATGCCCTGCCGGGGGGCCTCTTCACGCGGTCCTTCATTCGGACTTATGCACGCTATGTGGGAATGGACGAAGAGCAGGCCATCTCGCGCTACTACGAGCAAATCGGCCAGCCCCGTGATGAGCCCGCGCGATTGAGCCTTGCGGCAGAAGGAGAGCGGCGCAAAAAGATTTCCATACTTGCGGCGACGGCGATCACTCTGTCTGTGCTCGTGGTCCTGGGTCTCGGCGGATGGGCGGGGTGGAATTACTGGCAGAGGCGACACGTGCGACCGGCTCCTTCTGTGCTGTCGGAACCAACGCCCGGGAAGACGAGCCAGCAAACGACCTCCCCCGAGCAACACCTGCCGAGCAGTGACGTAAGCGCAGCGCCTTCACCGGCGACAGCGCCCGCCCTGACATCCGGTCCTGCGCCTCGTCCTTTGGAAGTTCGTCTCGAAGCTAGCGAAGAATGCTGGATTTCTTATGTCGCGGATGACGAAACTAAACCCGTGCAGTTTATTCTCAAACCCCAAGAGGTACGAACCATTACTGCTCAGAGCCAAATCAAGCTGTCGGTGGGAAAGGTGACGGCTCTCAGAATGCTGATCAACGGTCAACCGGCTGAACTTCCAGCGGTTGGCCTTGTCGCCAGGGATGTTGTCATCACCCCGGAGAATGCTGCTCAGTACATCAAGCGGTAGTCGTGGTTTCCGCCCCTGTGGGAGCTGCCGTGAGCAAGGTTTATCGCATCTAAGGACGTGAAGCCTTTCAAGTCAATACTTATGGAGGGAAAAGTTTATGATGAAACGGAGACTCTTCCTGGTCCCCCTTATTCTTCTCCTGGCGGCAAGTCCACCCTTGATAGCTGTCCAAGAGGAGAAAGGCGATGCACTCCATCCTCAAACGAGTGGCTCGGTCACCGTGCCGGTAGATACTATTATTCGGCTGCGACTCACCCAGGGACTGAGCTCGCGCACTGCTCAAAAGGGCGATACGTTTACCGCGAAGGTCGTATCTCCTGTCGTTGTGGGTGAAACGGTTGCTATTCCCGAGGGGAGCATTGTCTACGGTCGCGTCACATCTGTGGCACGAGCAGCGCGCCGACGAGACGGTCGTATTGCCGTCACCTTCTATAGACTCGAACTCCCTTCGCAACAGACCTTCACCATTTACGGATCACTGGCTTCGGTCGAGACCGAAGAAGGAAAGAAGCAAGAAGTCGGTAAAGAAGGTGAAGTATCGGGTAAATCGGGGATCAAGCGCGATGTCGTCTTCATCGGCGGCGGCGCCGGGGTCGGTGCAGTTATTGGTGCGGCTGCCGGTGGAGGTAAAGGCGCAGGTATCGGCGCGGCCGTGGGCGCGGGAATCGGTGCCGCCGGAGCCTTGCTGCGCAAAGGTAGCGAGGTCGAGCTGGCGTCAGGAACCGAGTTCAGCATGGTGCTGGATCGCGCTGTGACTCTTCCGACGCGTCGGTAAAAAGACCATGTGCATTGGCCGAGGGAGAGAGACGGTTCCGTCTAATCTCCCTGTCGGCCAGTAGGAACCCGGCTCAGGGCGTGAGGCTGAATCCCCGACGGCCTCGCCCCTCCCTGATAACCGATGAGTCATTACGACCGCGAACCAATTGATTTATCCCACCTCCGGACCTATCCCCTCTCTTCCCGCCCGAGTAAAGTGACGGTGGAGCATTTTTCTCAGCCGACTGAACCGGGCGGTACACTGAAAGAATTCCTCAACCGTCTCCCCCGAATTCTCGCCGGAAGTGATCTCCGCGAGATTGCTCGATCGGTCCGTGCCGCTCGACAGGCCGGTAAGCCCGTCCTTTGGGGAATTGGCGGACATGTGATCAAATGCGGCCTGGCTCCTATCCTCATTGATCTCATCGAGCGGAAGATCATCACCGCTATTGCCATGAGTGGCTCGGGGATGATTCATGATTTTGAGATTGCTCTTGTCGGGGCGACGTCAGAAGACGTAGATGCCGCCCTACCCGAAGGGGCTTTCGGAATGGCGGAGGAGACCGGACGGTTCATTAACGCGGCACTGGAGGAAGGTGTCACTGAGGGTCTCGGCATTGGGGAAGCCGTTGGCCGTGACCTCCACCGACGACAGCCTCCATTTCGACAATACTCGCTGTTGTATGCCGCCTATCGTGAGCACGTCCCCGTGACGGTTCATCTCACCATTGGAGCGGACATCACTCACATACATCCTACGGCGCGGGGTGACGTTCTCGGTCAGGCCAGTCATCACGATTTTCTTCTCTTCTGTTCGCTGGTCAAGGAGATGGACGGAGGCGGTGTTTATCTCAACCTCGGCTCGGCCGTCGTCTTGCCGGAAGTGTTCCTGAAAGCCGTGACGGTCGTGCGCAATCTCGGTACTCCGCTCCGAAATATCACCACCGCCAATTTCGATTTCATTCAGCATTATCGTCCGCTGACCAATGTCGTGCGTCGGCCCGTTGCCGGAGTAGGGAGAGGGTTCGCCCTCACCGGACATCACGAGATTATGATTCCCCTCCTGGCCGCCGCCATTCTGGAGGAGATTTAGAGCAGTTGGCAAGCGAGTCTCCCCTGGGCGTGCGTGTGTCCGAAGGGTGCGGACAATACCTGGATACGGGCTTTTGTAAATAATCGCTATTGAGCGATTGATCCGAGGCAGAACTGGCTTCCCCTGGATGTCCCAGTACATCAGGTTTATCGAGGAAGGAAAGCAAGGGACTGGACCGCATTCCGATCCGTCGCTAATTCTGGCGCAGGGCCGATCGGTTGAGGATTCACCGTAGGCGTCGTCCCACTGGTGTTCTCGATGAGCGAGAGCGTCCGGTCTCCCGAATTAGCAACGATGGCGAATGACCCGTCGGGCGAGAGAGCAATCGCTGTGGGGCGTGACCCTACCGAGAGCCTGGTGACGAACGTCAGATCCTCACCTTCCACCCGGTAGAATGAGAGGTCGTTACTGCCGCTGTTGGTCACTAGCAGGCGACGTCCATCCGGCGTCAGGCGAACAGCTCGGGGACCTCTTCCGAGCCCCGTCGTGACCCGTGCGGCGATGCTCGGTCGCACGCCGGAGATCCCTCGGATGACAACGATCTGATCAGGATTTGTTGTCGTGACGTAGGCGGTTGCCTCGTCGGGAGACAGGGCGATGCTCGTGGGCGTTCCCTGAACAATCGGGATGATTGTGCGGAAGGTCGGGAATGGTCGGGATCGCAATCCCTCAATAATGAGAACACCTGCTGCGATGGGAATGAAGGCGAGATCGCCCGAGCGTGAAAGAACAACATCCTGCGCCCCGGCAAAGCTCGGTGCATTCCCTAACTGGACTGTTCGGACCGACGGCGTCGTCGTGAGGTCACGGATGAGACTGAGCGTCAGGGGCAGGTTTTCGCCATTGACGGTGATAGCGAACGTTGCATCCGAGCTGATGGCGATGGCGCTCGGTCCCTGGCCGACGGTGATAAGGCGTGTCTCGCGCGGGTTGTTGGAGAGGTCCGAGATGAACGAGACGGTATTGTCGCTGTTGACCGCGAGGGCGAACTCCCCATTGGGGGCAACAGCAACGCGCCGACTATTCCCCCGTGTGGGAATCGTCGCAAACACGGTGGGTTGAGAAGGCAAACCGGCGACAATCGTCACGTCGTCGGAGGCCACGAGAAGCTTATCTCCCGGTGGAGCCGGTGGGCGCTCAATGGTGAAATCGGCGTCACTGTCGTCCTGTGCAGTGAGTCCATCCACATCACGAGCAATTACACGAAGGCGCGCTTGCGTCGTCGCCAGAGTCGAAGGAACGGACCAGGCGAAGGATTGGGCCGATCCGGGTAAACCCGTCTGGATTGTGAAGGGGAAGCTCTGACCTCCGTCGGTCGAGAGGAGAAGATCGTGCGACGCGATCCCTCGATCATCGCTTGACGTCCACCGGACGGTGAACACCGATCCAGCCTGGATAACCTCGCCTCCGTTTGGAGCCAGCAGGCGAACGGTTGGGGGCGTCGGCGCGGGTTGGATCACGAAGATGCCGCTGTCGCCCTGGCCGCTGTTGCCGGCTGCGTCGCGAGCAATGACGCGGATGACGGCTTGATTCGTGACGACCTCCGCCGGGACATTCCAGGTAAATGTTTGTTGCGTCCCCGGCAAGTTGGCGGCCACAGTGATGGCGAAGCTGGCACCGCCATTTGTCGAAAGCTGAATATCGTGAGCGACGACGCCGATGTTATCCGATGACGTCCAGCGAATCGTCGTACTCCGACCGGCTTGGACAATATCGCCCGCACCCGGCCGGGTCACGCTCACCTGAGGCGGCGTCACGTCGGTGATGGTGAAATTGCCGCTGGTGGCTTGCCCGGCATTCCCTGCGGCATCGCGGGCGATGACGCGAATCTGGGCTCGTGATGTGGCGAGATTATTCGGGACGGTCCACGAGAAGGATTGCTGGCTCCCGCTGAGCCCCGTCGCAATCGGAGAGAACGTTGCCCCTCCGTTACTCGAGAAATAGAGGTCGTGTGATGCCACCGTAATATTGTCCGAAGATGACCAGCGGACGGTGACCTGACTGCCTCCTGCGAATGTTTCTCCGCCTGTCGGATAAAGAAGTGTGACCGATGGGGCCACGCTATCGCGAATGGTGAAAAGACCGGAGTCATCTTGTCCGATGTTGCCTGCCGCATCACGCGCGATGACACGGATACAGGCGCGAGTCGTGTTGATGTCAGCGGGAATGTCCCACAGATAAGATTGCTGACTACCGGGCAGCCCGGTGGCGATCGTCGTGGGAAAGCTAACGCACCCGTTGCTTGAGAAGCGAATCTCATGTGAGGCGACACCCAGGTTGTCCGACGATGTCCATTGAATGGTGAGGGTAGTTCCCGGCGAGACGCTCTGCCCAACTCTCGGCTGAAGCACCGTAACGCTGGGACCGAGAGCATCCCGGATAGTGAAATTGCCGGTTTCCGCCACGCCGACCAACCCGGCGGCGTCACGCGCCGTGATGCGAAGGCGCGCTTGCGTTGTGGTCACGAGGGGCACGTTCCACACATACTCCTGGTCCGTCCCGCTGATCCCTGTTGCGAGAGAAGTGTAGGACTGCCCGCCATTGGTGGAAAAATCAATGTCATGGGAGAGGACGCGAACGTTATCCGAAGAGGCCCAGCGTATCGTGAAGACGGTGCCGGGATTCACCGTCTGTCCTGTTCGAGGCGCCAGGATGGACACGGTGGGGGGCAGCGTATCGCGGATGGTGAAATTCCCCGTATCGTCGAAGCCCGCGTTCCCGAAGGCATCGTAGGCCACGACGCGAATTCGCGCCTGGTTCGTCTCGATATTCCCCGGAACGGTCCAATCAAAAGAGCGCACGTCGCCGCTCAGGCCCGAGATGATGGTGATGGAGTAATTCCGCCCGGCGTTGAGCGAGAGCAAGATATCGTGAGAAATGACGCCCACATTGTCCGATGAATCCCAAGTGATGGTGAACGACGTCCCGGGATTGACGATTTCGTTCGTGCGCGGTCTTGTTACGAAGACCGTTGGCGGCGTTGCATCACGAATGGAGAAAGTGCCACTGTCTTCCTCACCGACGTTGCCCGCAGCATCACGGGCCAGGATACGAATGCGGGCCGACGACGTGACGAGATTTGCGGGTATCGTCCAGAAAAATGACGTTTGTTTCCCGCTCAGTCCCGACGCGATCGTGGTCGGATACGACGCGCCCCCATCGGCCGAGAACAAGATATCCTGCGCTACAACGCCCACATTGTCGGTTGACTGCCACCGGATGGTCAGGGTTCCACCGGCGTTCACCGTTTGGCCTTTCATTGGAGAGGTGATTATCACCGTCGGAGCGATGGTATCCTGGATCGTAAAAACCCCGCTTTCACCCGCTGCTTCATTACCGGCAGCATCACGGGCGACCACACGAATTCGCGCGGATGACGCCACAAGCGATGCGGGAACGAGCCAGAGGAATTCCTGTGTGGTCCCCGGTAACGCCGAGGCGAGAACCGTCGTGAATTGCACTCCGTCCGGTGCGAGCAGGACGGTGTGCGAGGCGACGCCAACGTTATCCGATGAAATCCAGCGAATGAGCAATGACCCTCCGGTTGGAACGGTCTCGCCTCCGACGGGGGAAAGGATCGTCACCGAAGGCGGCTGCGCATCGCGGATGATAAACAACGGACTGTCGCCCTGACCGGTGTTGCCGGAGCCATCCCGGGCGATGACGCGAATCCGTGCCGTGTTCGTCAGAAGAGTCCCCGGCACCGACCAATCGAAAGACTGAAGGAAACCCGGAAGATTTGTTGCAATCGAGGTCGTGAAGTTGACGCCGTCAACGGCAAGCAGGATGTCATGGCGGACAACCCCGACCGTATCGAACGAGGACCACCGGATGGTGAGGGTGCCACCCGACGGCACAATGTCGCCCCCCGTTGGCGAGAGGACCTTCACCGTTGGAGCTGTTGTGTCAACGACAGTGACGCGGAGCTGATCCGTCGCCGTCGCTCCATCATCGTCCCTCACCGTGAGTGTGACGGTGAAGACGCCAACGGTTGTGAAGCTATGGGCGACGGTCCTGCCGGTGGCCGTCGTTCCATCGCCAAAGTCCCAGAAATAGGAGACAATTGTCCCGTCGGGGTCTTCGCTCGTTGACGCATCGAAGATTGTTTCCACGCCCGCCTCGACGGTTCGATCCGATCCTGCTTCGGCTCTCGGAGGTTGATTGGCCGCAATTGCACGGGTGAGTCCGACAGATGAGGAAATGTTTTCCCCCGATCCCGTCGGAAGCGGAAGGAATTGCACCCCGCTCGGGCGAACGATGGCGTAGCCGTTGGTAGTGGCGAGAAGGATCTCAGGGGATGAGGGACTCGGTGAAATATCCAGAGGTAAGCTGATGACCGAGCCCGACTCCTGAGGCAGCAGAAGGAACTGAGACGTTTCCTGCTCAACCCGGACGATACCGTTGCTTACCGGAAGAAGTATTGCTCCTGATGGAAGAAGGGATGGCGGGCCGAGGACCGATCCCGCACCCTCGGGTACCGGTGTGAACGTCACCGTGTTGTCGCTGATTGCGACAAGCCCGTTTGAGACGGGGATCAACGTCATCGTTTTCCCACCCGGTACTGTAGAATCAATGGCAGCGGCGAGAGGAAAACCAGTTCCGGATGGGAAGGGAAGGAACTCCGGTTCGGCCTGCGTCGAAGCCAAATTCTGGGCTGAATCAGCAGTCGTCGCCAGGGATGTGATTGAAAATCGAACGATGCCCCCGGTTGTTGTCAAGATGAGTTCGTCGGAGAAGGGAAAGGGCGTCCCGCGGGGGCTCGCCGGATTGTAAGAGGGATCGAAACTCGAATTGAGCGCGAATGTTGGGGGCGCGACAACCTGTCCGGCTGGGTCCGGCACCGGAATAAAGCTTACCGACTGCCTTCGGAACAAAGCCACACCGTTTGTCGTTGTCACAACCATGCCTTCGAGGAACGGTTGGGAAGTCGCACTCGAAGACGTCAACGGCGAAAATGGGACGAACCGGGGATTGAGCAAAGGAAGTGGCGGGCTGAGGA
>DATLZR010000098.1 GCA_035573895.1 Blastocatellia bacterium
GCCTGTGATGAGTTCACCCCGCCGAACCGGCGCCACCGTTGTTGAAGCGCCTCCTATGTGGAGGATGACTGCATTCTCTTCGGTACTCGCCCCGGACCCTTCCTCGATCAATGTGCCGATGATGCTCGCCACATGTCCCGAGAATAGAGCCGAAGCGGGTTGTCGCAGAAATTCATCGGGCCGGAGAACCCCGGCGTCATTGCCCATGATGAGCAGGGGGGCTGTAATGTCACACCTCCGGAGGCTCTTTTCCACAAGCTCAACCAGACGCACGAGACGGGGCAGAAACCCAGCGATCAGGAGCGACCGCAGGAGAAGATTCTGCGCCTGATCGTTTCCCCCCGCGGGCTGACAAGCCGCCAGGTCGTGCAGCGCTAGAGCAGGCATTCCGAGAGCGACGGATGCCGCCACCACCTCTCGTTCCCGTCGAGACGTCGCAGCTTCATCGGCCACCACGAGGACGCGAGCCCCGCGTGATCGAAGGTCATACAACGTGTTACGGAGGACAGCTTCATGACCAACCTGCTCGGGGTCAAGTCGCAAACTGAGGAGCCTGATGGGATTGGAGAAGGAGTCACTGCTTGGGGCAGTGAATCTCTCCAGTGACCAAGGGGCGCCCACGATCACGAGTCCCACCGCCGGGCTCTCACTTTGGCCGATCGGGTAGGTGCCCCAGGTAGTCCCAAGCACGACGGTCTCGACATCCTGCGCCGCAAAAGACCCTGATCCCGCTGACTGCTGCAGGGCAGTATGCAGCCGCTCCGTTAGATCATCTCGACCGGCGCCCTCTGTCGGGGATTCTCTCCCTTCTGATCTTTGCGCGAACTGGCGGAGTCGGGCGGACATCTCGAGAGGTTTCAGGGGTGATGTCCCCGTCGCCAGAGTGCAAACAGAAACCACCTCTGTCGTGTCGCCGTCAACGGCCACGATCCGAATGTGAGCGACACCGACATCGAGCCCAATTCGGATCCTCCGTCGTCCCATAGAGGGTGTGGATCACTCGGCCCCTCAACCAATCCGCACAGACGCCAGGGATCAAGCCTCCCCCGGTACCCGCAATGCCACACAAATTACGCCGACATCCCGGCACGCCGTCGCCCAGAGGTTGCAAGGCCGAGCTTGGATCTCTGGAGAATCTATCATCTCGCCGACTCGATGATTCTCAATCTTCCGGCTGCTTTTTCCTCGTTCTCGGCGGGCTAGCAAATGATGCCTGCTCTTCACTGATGCCCGCTCGACGATTAACGACCCGCGCCAGCACAAAGAGAAGATCGGACAAACGATTGAGGTAGACGATCAACTCAGGATTGATCGCCTCTTCTTTTGAGAGCTTCACAACCTTCCGTTCGGCGCGCCGCGTCACGGCTCGGGCGAGATGCAAAAGAGCCCCCGCCGGAGCGCCTCCGGGGAGAACGAACTCCTTAAGGGGAGGAATTTGACGATTGAATTCGTCAATCGTGCGTTCGAGCCGGAGACTCTCCTCCCGGGTGATTCTGGGGGCATCGAGATTTAGGGGACTGGCCAGATCGGCTCCCACCGTGAAAAGCGTATTTTGGAGGGTCGCCAGGATGCCATCAATCTCTTTATCCTGCACGTGGCAGCGGACAAGTCCGAGCAGGGAATTCACCTCATCAATTTCACCATAGGCATCAACCCGAGGCGAATCCTTGCCGACGCGCTGACCTCCCACCAGGGATGTCTCGCCGCTATCGCCCGTTCGCGTGTAGACTTTTGTGATACGCATAAGAGTCTTCGCTCAGCCACGAATACCAGCAAACGGCACCGCTTCATACCAGCCGGATGACAAACAGAGGGAGAATATACGCGGGCTCCGGCGGCGGTGTCAAAGAGTCCCCGAATTAGCAAGGAACACACCCTGACAGCGGACGGGCGACGTAGTATAATCGTGCTGCTTCGCGGAGAAACCCTTGAAGGAGCGGGCCGATGAGTGAGGGGTGGTCGTGGCTTATCGCCCTCGCGCTGGCCGTCGGTGTGGTGGCACTGCTTGTGCGCGATTACCGGCGGAAGCAGACGCGCACGGACGAACAATACCAGGCGGACGTAAGGCGAGCGGGAGTTTCCTGGATCGGAGCGGCGGCCCTCAGTCTCCACAAACTTCTCCAGCCGGGCGTTGAGAAAGCAATCTCGTACGTGCAGGACGAGAGGGAAGGAATGACCGAGAACGATCATGATACCGGGCTCGACCCTCGCAACGGGCGGAGGTGACGCCATGAGTGCCAGCCGTGATCCAATTGTCGCGGGCGGCCGCAGTGAGATCAAAAAACTGACCTCACTGCTTCAGATCAGCCAGACACTCGGTCAGCCGCTGAATCTCCGGGCAGCGCTCGCGCGCGTCCTGGAAATCCTGGAGGAAAATCATGGTGTGGTCTCGGCGATTGTCGTCCTCCAGGATGAAAGGGATGAGCTTTTGAAGATCGAAAGCGCCATCGGTATCAGCCCTCAGGCGCGTCGCCGCAGCCAATACCAGGTGGGTGAGGGAATCATCGGGCGCGTCGTGGAAAGCGGCCGTCCCATTGTCGTGCCCAAGGCCAGTCAGGAGCCACTCTTTCTGAACCGCACCGGTATTCTCAAGGGCCCTCACGAGGAGCTCACCTTCATCTGTGTCCCCGTTTCCGTTGATCGGCAGACAGTGGGAGCACTGGGCGTCGCCCTCCGCTACAAGCGTGAGCGCGATTATGACCAGTCGGTTCAGTTTTTCAGCATCGTCGGCTCGATGATCGCTCAGGCGGTCAAAGTGAATCGCCTCATCGAGGCGGAAAAACAGCGCCTGCTCGATGAGAATCTCACACTCAAGATGGAGCTGCGCCAGCGCTACGACTTCAGCAACATCGTGGGGACGAGTCGTCCGATGCAGGATGTCTATGAGCAGGTCGCCCAGGTGGCCAAGACCAACACAACTGTCCTCATTCGAGGAGAGTCAGGAACAGGCAAGGAGCTTATCGCGCGGGCCATCCACTATAACTCCCTGCGGGCGGATAAGCCGTTCATCAAGGTGAGCTGCGCCGCCTTGCCCGAAAGTTTGATCGAAGCCGAGCTTTTCGGCTACGAAAAGGGAGCCTTCACCGGGGCCTACAGTCGCAAAAAGGGCCGCTTTGAACTCGCCGACCACGGCACGCTCTTTCTGGACGAAATCGGCGACCTCAGCCCCTCGACTCAGGTCAAGCTCTTGCGCGTCCTCCAGGAGCGCGAGTTCGAGCGCCTGGGGGGCACGGAAACCATCTCCGTAGACGTCCGACTCATCGCGGCGACCAACCGCGATCTGGAAGGGGCACTGCGTGACGGCACCTTCCGCGAAGACCTCTATTATCGGCTCAACGTCTTCACCATCTATCTTCCTCCCCTGCGCGAGCGGAAATCGGATATTCTGCTTCTGGCCGATCACTTCCTGGAGAAGTACGCGCGGCTCCATCGCAAGGACATTCGAAGGATCTCGACCCCCGCGATTGATATGCTCATGAGTTACCACTGGCCCGGGAATGTCCGTGAGCTGGAGAACATCATCGAGCGGGCCGTTCTCGTGTGTGAGGGAAATGTCATTCACAGTCATCACCTGCCGCCCACGCTCCAGACTGCCGAGGCCTCGGGAACCCTTCCGCGACGGTCCCTCGCGGAAGCGGTGCAGGCCTACGAGAAGGATCTCATCCTCGATGCGCTCAAAACCACACGCGGTAACATCACCCGAGCTGCGCGCCTCCTCAATACGACCAAGCGAATCCTCGGCTACAGGGTCAAAAGGCTCAAGATTGACGTCTCTCGTTTCAAGGAGTAGAGTCGGCGACGCTGTCCGAGCGACCGGAGGCAATGGTACGAATGGGTTGCCCCAGCGGACGATGACTCCCGGATGAGACCGGCGACTCACAATGGGACACCCGCCGCAGGCCTTCCTAACAAAAAGCTGGATGGGCGAGGTCGAAGGGCCACCGAGGGGACCGACAGTATGTGACAATTTTGTCCCTTTTCCTGAAATCTGTGACACTTTTGTTCCATTTCCCTTTCCCCTCGACCGCCGGCGGGTGTTCATGCGGTAGCGGTGAGACAATCCTTCCGCGGCAATCACTGGATGTTGGGGTTTGCCAGGAACCCGGCTCAATATCTGGTGGGGAAGCCTGATGCCCGAGACAGCCCATGTGAGAGTGACGGAGTTCCCCATGCCCCTTCGGTGAAGCGGAGGATTTCACGAGCAGGGGCCAACGGATGAATGGCAGGTAGTACGACCTCATTTCCCCGAGGGATGCACGCCGGGCACCGCTCTCTCCGCTGGCGAGACCGGAGCCGGACAAAAATGGGACATTTTTGTATCTTTCGAGTCTGTTTGGTACACTATTGTCGCATTCCATTCCGTTCGGCCTCTCCCCGATCCAGGCTTCGTTGGCGCCCTTTCCTCGCGTTCTCAATGGGTTACAGGAAAGATTGAAGTGCCTTGGTCTCGTGGAACACCGTTTGCAAAATGCCACTTCGGTCGAAATTGTCGGTCGTTTCTTATGACCGTGCGGCCGGCGCAACATGGAGAGACCCTGGGTGCAGCCGGGGATGATTTGTGGAAAAGGCGACTTTTGAGTCTGCGATGCAATACGAAAGCTTGTGCACCAATACTGGAGGAAGCCATGCCAGGCGAATACGGTGAGATCATGCGATTTCTCATGTACCATCGCGAACGGTACTCCACCGAGGAGGAATTCCGTCATTTCCTCGCGACGGAGATTCGGAAGCTTGTCCTTGACCTCCGGGATTTCGACATTATCATTTCGGTCCTACCGGAGTTCCTCAAACCCCGCTCGCTTGAGCAAGTTGGGGCGCCCGCTCCGGGACGGGCGGCGGTATAGGTGCGCTCAGCAGGGCGGTCAGGGCTGGTTGGGCCCGCGGGAATTCCGGGAGTGCTCGAAGTAGAAAAATCACAAACTGCTCAGGAGGTCGAATGACGCCTAAAGAAGTCCTGTCATTTGCCAAGGAACAGGGTGCCAAATTCGTTGACATGCGCTTTACCGATCTGCCCGGTCAATGGCAGCACATGATTTTTCCCATCGAGGAGCTGTCGGAGCGCTCCTTCGAGGAAGGGTTCGGGTTTGACGCCTCTTCGATTCGAGGCTGGGCGGCGATTCACGAAAGTGACATGCTCGTTGTGCCTGATCCCTCGCGGTGCTGGATTGACCCGTTTTTCAAGGAACCAACACTGGTGATGATCGGAACGGTGGTTGATCCAATCACCAAGCAGGAATATGAATTCGACCCTCGGGGGGTGGCACGACGGGCGGAAGCCTATCTCCGGTATACCGGGATCGCAGACGTGGCTTATTTTGGGCCGGAAGCCGAGTTTTTCATCTTCGACGATGTGGTCTACCACAACGATAGCTACACGGCCGAGTACTCCATTCACAGCGATGAGGCCGCCTGGAAGGAGAGCGGCAGCGGCTATCGCATTCGGCACAAGGAGGGATATGTGCCGACGCCCCCGCTCGATACGCTGGTGGACCTGCGTTCGGAGATCACCCTCCGGCTACGCCAGGTGGGAATCGAAGTGGAGTGTCACCATCACGAAGTGGCCACGGCGGGTCAGGGGGAGATTGACTTCCGTTACTCGAACCTGACGACGACTGCCGACAATGTGATGATCTTCAAGTACGTCGTCAAGAACACCGCTCGGGCCTGGGGCAAGGTGGCCACCTTCATGCCCAAGCCCATCTATGGCGACAACGGCAGCGGTATGCACTGCCATCAGTCGCTGTGGAAAGGGGGCAAGCCGCTCTTTGCCGGAGATGAATACGCCGGACTGTCGCGGGAGGCGCTCTATTACATCGGGGGACTACTCAAGCATGCGCCGGCACTTGCGGCACTGGTGGCGCCGACAACCAACAGTTATCGGCGCCTGGTGCCCGGTTATGAAGCTCCGGTGAACCTCGCCTACTCGCGTCGCAATCGAAGTGCCGCCGTGCGCATCCCGATGTACTCGCCGAGTCCAAAGGCGAAGCGACTGGAATTTCGCCCGCCGGACCCCAGCTGCAACCCGTATCTCGCCTTTGCCGCCATGCTCATGGCCGGTCTCGATGGAATCGAACAGCGGATTGATCCGGGCGAGCCGCTTGATCGGGATATTTACGACATGAGTCCGGAGGAGTTGAAGAACGTCCCGAGCCTGCCCGGTTCTCTCGAAGAGGCGTTGGCTGCTCTGGAACGGGACTACGACTTCTTGCTCAAGGGAGATGTTTTCACCGAGAGTCTCATCGAGCGCTGGATCCGTTATAAGCGTGAGCGGGAAGTGAATCAACTTCGACTCCGACCCCATCCTTACGAGTTCGCGCTTTATTTCGACGTGTAGATGATGGGGTCACTGGCCTGCTGATTGGCTGACTCGGCGACTCACCATCGGGGTGGGCTGGCGAGTCACGGTCCTTACACTCTCGGTGTCGGCGAAGGAGAGGCATTTTTCATCGAGTGAGGTCAGAAAAATGAACGCAACGGTGATGGGGGAAACAGAAGAGCAACGAATTGATCTCGAGCGCGACAGTTGCGGAGTTGGGTTTATCGCCGATCTTCAGGGGCGTCGCCGCCATGATATCTTGGAGATGGGCCTGACGGCTCTTTCCCGGATGCGTCATCGAGGGGCCGTCTCTGCTGATGCTGAAACGGGAGATGGAGCGGGTGTCCTCTTTCAATTGCCCTCGCAGTTTTTCCGGCGCGAGTTGCTGCGGCGGGGAGTGCGCTTGTCTCCAAAGGCGCGTGTCGCCGTCGGAATGGTCTTTCTGCCGGCATCCCCGGAGGATTACGAGGCGAGCAAACGCACGATTGAAGACGTGATTGCGCGAACCGGTAGGGCAGGCGCGTCCCTCCACGCCTCCTCGGTCTGCTCGGACACTTCTGGGTCTCCTCCCCGAAGTGTCCGGATTCCCCTGCAATGTCTCGGATGGCGACGGGTCCCTGTGGATCTGGAAGTGCTGGGTGAGGAGGCGCGGGCTGCTTGCCCGATCATCGAACAGGTGATCATTGCTCCCACCTCCCCCTGTTCGAGTGACGCGCTCGAACGGACTCTTTTTCTGGTCAGAAAAGAGATCGAGCATCGCCTGTCGGTTGCGGGACTTTCGGCGCACATCGTCTCACTGTCACATCGAACGATAGTCTACAAGGCATTGCTCGTGTCGTCCGATCTCCGAAGATTCTTCCCGGATCTTCAGAGGCTGGATTTCCGCACGCGATTTACCATCTTTCACGGCCGCTACAGCACCAACACGCGACCGAGCTGGAGGTTGGTTCAGCCGTTTCGCTTCCTGGCCCATAATGGGGAGATCAATACGCTCCAGGGAAATCGCCGGTGGGTCCAGGCGCGGACGGAGATGCTCGCCTCTGTGTGGGGCGGCGAAACGAAATGGCTTGTGCCCCTCCTTGACGAACGAGCGAGCGACTCAGCCAATTTAGACAACGTGCTGGAGCTGCTCTTTTTCTCAGGGCGCTCTTTGCTTCATGCGATGTCCATGCTGGTGCCGGAAGCCTACGGGCGCGACCCGGAAAAGGATCCTGCTATCGGTGCCTTCTACGAGTATCATGAATGTCTCATCGAACCTTGGGACGGACCGGCGGCCCTCTGCTTCACCGATGGGCGTATCGTTGGAGCTGCGCTCGACCGAAACGGACTCCGTCCCGCTCGCTACGTCATCACGAGTGATGGACTCATGGTCCTCGCGTCGGAAGTCGGCGTGCTGCCGTTAAGTGAGTCGCACATTGTTGAGAAAGGTCGCCTCGGTCCGGGCAGTATGGTTGCCCTCGATACGGCTTCCCGCCGCCTCTATCGAGATGAAGAGATCAAGCGGCGCCTGGCCCGACGACGCCCCTATCGGCACTGGCTGAAGCAGCACCTGATTGAGATTGATCGAGACGCCCCATCGGTGGAGTCTGACGCCCCATCCTTATCGAACCCGTTGAAAACCCTTCAACGAACCTTTGGCTACACGCGCGAGGATCTCGAACTCATCTTGAGCCAGATCGCAATCGAAGGCAAAGAGCCCATTGGTTCGATGGGAGATGACACGCCGTTGCCTGCGCTTTCACAGAAGCCGCGGCTCATTTACGACTATTTCAAGCAGCTTTTCGCTCAAGTGACGAATCCCCCTATTGATCCTCTGCGGGAGCGACTCGTCATGTCGCTCGATACATGGATCGGACCGCGATCCAACTGGCTCAAAGAGGAGCCCGAAGCCTGCCGGATGATTCGCTTCAGAAGCCCTATCTTGACGGGCAATCAGTTTCGCTGGCTGAAGGCGCAGCGAGGACTTCCTGTCGCAATTCTTCCCACCCGCTTCCCGGTGAGTCGAGCAGGAGAAGGGCTGCGTCAATCTATCGAGCGCTTATGCGCTCAGGCGGAAAAAGCGGTCGAGCAGGGCGCGGGCATACTCATTCTCAGCGACCGCAACGTGTCAGGGCGATGGGCTCCCATCCCGATGTTGCTGGCCGTCGGTGCCGTGCATCAGCACCTTCTCCGAAGTGGAAAACGAATGCGCGTCGGCCTCGTCGCCGAAGTGGGTGATGCCCGCCAGGATCATCATTTCGCCTGTTTGATCGGATATGGAGCAAGCGCCGTTTACCCCTATTTGGCCTACGAGTCTGTGGCCGCGTTGGCCGAAGAGAAGGCAATGATAGACCGCCACCATGCCGTCATTACCTATCGGCAGGTCATAGGGAAGGGTTTGCTCAAGATCATGTCAAAGATGGGGATCTCGGTTCTCTCAAGCTATCACGGCGCTCAGTTGTTTGAAGCCGTCGGATTGGCGCCGGAGGTGATCTCCCGCTGCTTCTCGGGTACACCGTCACGAATCGGAGGGGTTGGCTGGGAGGGAATCGCGGCAGATGTGCTTCAGTTCCACCAGAGGGCGTTCGGAAAGGAGGACGTTTTCTTCCAGCCGGGGTATCACTCGAACACGACGAAAATAATGGCGCCTCGGGGTGCTCATGTCATTGCACGTTCAGAGGGAACAACCTCTCTTGACGATTACGGCTTCTATCGTTTTCGGAAAAACGGCGAATATCATGCGTTCAATCCGGGGGTGATCCGAACGTTGCATCGCGTTGCCCAGAGCAACGGGGATCAAGGGCGAGGACCGGCTCCGACTGAACTGTATCACGCCTATCGCGCAGCCGTTGAAGATCGTCCTCCCCTCGCCCTGCGGGATTTTCTCACTTTTGATTCGCCCCGACGACCCATTTCGATCAGTGAAGTGGAGCCGGTCGGTGAGATCGTGAAGCGGTTTTCCACCTCCGGGATGTCGCACGGGGCGCTCAGCCGGGAAGCACACGAAGCACTGGCCATCGCTATGAATCGGCTGGGTGCCCGGTCCAATAGCGGCGAGGGGGGCGAGGATCCCTCCCGTTACCGACGTCCACGGGATGGGGACTGGGCGGGCAACGCCATCAAACAGGTCGCATCGGCGCGATTTGGTGTGACACCGGCCTATCTCGTCTCGGCTGATGAGCTGGAGATCAAAATCGCGCAAGGATCAAAGCCGGGCGAGGGAGGACAGCTTCCCGGTCATAAAGTGACGGTGGAGATTGCCCGTCTTCGTCACGCGACGCCTGGCATAGCGCTCATCTCGCCACCCCCACATCACGATATTTATTCGATTGAGGACCTGGCCGAGCTAATTTATGACCTCCGCCAGATCAACCCTCGCGCCCGCATTGCCGTCAAGCTTGTGGCCGAAGCGGGTATCGGGACGATTGCCGCCGGCGTCGTCAAAGCCGGGGCCGATGTGGTTCACATTAGCGGGCATGATGGGGGGACCGGAGCATCGCCTCTCAGTTCGATCAAGTACGCCGGGATTCCCTGGGAGCTGGGCCTTCGTGAGGTCCAGGCGGCGCTCATGGCCAATGCTCTCCGGGGCCGGGTCGTCCTCCGCGTGGACGGAGGGTTGAAGACAGGTCGGGATGTCGTCCTCGCGGCCATGCTGGGCGCCGATGAATTTGGCTTCGGGACGGCAGCTCTCATTGCTCTGGGTTGTGTCATGGCTCGTCAGTGTCATCTTAATACCTGTCCGGTCGGAATCGCCACCCAGCGCGAGGACCTGCGCGCCCGCTTTCGCGGAAAGCCGGAACATGTTGTGCGCTTCTTTCTCTCTGTGGCCGAGCAGGTGCGAGAGATCCTCGCTCATCTCGGGTTTCGCCGCTTCGAGGAGATCATCGGGCGGAGCGACCTCGTCAAGCTTCGTGCACCCGATGGCTTCGTACTGGACGATGCTGAAAACCACACCCCTACTCGGGGAACCCTCTACCCGGGGAAAAAGAAGCAGCCCTCAGTAGTGGTCGGAGGAGCAAAAAGCGCCCGACTTGACCTGAGCATCCTCGTCGAAGCGGATTCTGCAACAGGATCGCGTGCTCGGAGATTTCTTCAGACGGCTCGCCGACAACATCCCGTACTCGATGATGTCATCCTTGGCGAGATCGCACCGTCGCTCGAGAGGGGGCAAGATGTTCATCTTTCTTTCCACATCAGCAATACCGACCGGGCCGTGGGAGCGAGGCTCGCCGGAGAGATCGTTCGGCGGTACGGTGATAAAGGACTCTCCAGGCAATCCATTGAGATCACATTTCGCGGAACGGCGGGTCAGAGCTTTGGGGCTTTCTGCGTCTCCGGGTTGCGGCTTCTTCTTTTCGGGGATGCCAACGATTATGTGGGGAAAGGGATGGCCGGGGGAGAGATTGTGATTCGTCCGTCCGAGGCGGCTCGCTTCACCTGGCACGAAAATGTCATCGTGGGGAACACAGTCCTGTATGGTGCAACTGGAGGTCGGCTGTTTGCCGCCGGTCGCGCCGGAGAGCGGTTTGCCGTACGAAATAGCGGGGCCGTTGCCGTTGTCGAAGGCGTGGGAGATCACGGCTGTGAGTATATGACCGGTGGCGCGGTGGTTGTTCTGGGCGACGTAGGGTTCAACTTCGCTGCGGGTATGACCGGAGGCATCGCCATTGTGCTGGATGAGACCGAGCGCCTCATTCACCGGGTCAATCACGACCTCGTTTCACTGGCTCCCCTGGAAACGGCCGATGAACAGTGGCTGCGGGCCCTGCTCGTGAGCTACTGGGAAGCGACCTCGAGCCCTCGCGCCCGCATGCTGCTTGACTCCTGGAGCCACTGGGTCACGGCCTTCAGGAAGATCCTGCCCAAGTCGCCGGGAGAAATGGCTCTGCCTCCCCACGATCGGTTGCAAGACGACAGGAGATGGGATTTCTCTGATCTCAGTTATCGTTCAGGGGAAAGCCCCGTCGTCACCTATGGCTCGATCAATACGACGGAACTCGCACGATCCGGCAGACACCTATAACTTCCCCCGAATTGTTGACAAACCGGCGTCTGTTCATCGCGCTCCAGATCGCACGGAAAGGAGACCCTCCCATCATCTTCGAGCGGGGATTCCGTTAACATGGACGTTACACGGCCCTGATAGTCTTCTCTGTCACATGCGGCAGGAGTGATTGCCTGGAGCGGTCGGTCAGCCTCTTCGAGAGGCTTCTGCCGAAAAATTATGATGAACTCAAGGGGATCCACGGAGGTAAGAAGTGAAAGCGAAATCGAATGCAACGAGGCACTATCTTCTGGCCAGCGATTTTGATAAGACGCTGAGCTTCAACGATTCCGGCCATGTCTTGAGCGAGTTGCTGAACTTATCGGGGTTCGAGCAGAAGGTTGCATCGCTGGCGCGGATCAACCTGGTTCAGCAAGGGGGTGAGTTGGCATATCTCCTCCTGCATGACCCCGATTATCGGGGAGTGCGACGCGAACACCTGGTGGAAGTCGGTAAGCGAATTCGGCTCAAGAAGAACATCTCTCTCCTCGCGCGCTTCCTCGAAGGTGGCATCGAAGGGCATCGCTTCTCCTTTTATGTGATCTCGGCAGCTCCTGAGGATGTCATCCGATCGGCGCTCGAGGGGATCGTCCCCGCCGATCACATCTACGGGACTCAGTTCGAGTATGATCCCTCGACGGGGGAGATCCGTTCTATTCTTCGGGTCCCGGCGGGATACGGAAAGGTGGCTGTTCTCGATGATCTCCAATCGCGGTTGCAGGTGAGCCATCACCATATCATCTATGTCGGCGATGGTGTGTCGGACGTGCATGTCATGCTCCACGTCAATCAGCGAGAAGGGTACACAATCGCCGTGTCGGAGGCGCGGTACATTGCCCATATCGCCAAACGAACGATTCTGAGCGATGATGCCTTCAGCATTGTCGTGCCCATTTTAGAGGATATTGCTGGCTGGCCGGCCGATCGCATCCGAGCCTTATTTGAATCACAGGGGTTGCTCATTCAGGAGTGGGGGAAGGTTCGCACCGACTGGCTGACGATCCGGGAGTCTCCTGGTCCCGCATTGCTGAATCAGGGCATCCCCGAAGGTTATGATGGTCGCAACAGTCGGGATCTCGCGGGTTGACCCCCTTCGATTTTGTTCGACATTGACGGCTGGGTTCGGTCGTTGAGGGAAGCAAAATCTACATCCGTCGCACCCCGACAGGAGTGGCAGCAGGGCGGTACGGTTACCTTTTCCTCCGGTCGTTCGACGGAGACGACCCTCGAACCACAGGGCGACGACCCGACCGGGGCCTCTAAAGGATCCAGCCCTTTTGGCGCCCCTGCGCTCGGAAGATGCGGGCGGTCTCCAGGATAAACCCCCATCGCTCCTGCTTTCAGGGAAGTGGGGCTTGTCTTTGAACGTCAGCCCCCGATGAGAATTCCGTTCCCGGGCCTTTTCATGTAGGAGATTCGTACCTTTTGCTTGACTTTCTCCGGAGACTCGGGGATCGTTACGGGTATTCCTTGTCTGGCCGTTTCGTCGGCGAAGGCGGACCGGCCGACAAATCCTTAAGCGGACGGAGCAGTTTGATAGTGGAGGCAACAATAGCGTCGGTCGCTCAATTGCGCGCTCAGCTCGTGGAGCAATATGGGGAAGACCGCGTTCGATGCCAGGAACCATTGGCACGATATGTAAACTGGCGCGTTGGCGGTCCGGCGGATCTTCTCTTCATCGCGCGGACGCGAGAGGAGCTGGTGACAGGTGTTCAGCGAGCACGTGACAGGTCGCTGCCCGTTACGGTGATCGGGTACGGAGCTAATGTGCTTGTCTCCGACCGAGGAATCCGGGGCCTTGTGATCGTCAATCGGGCGGAAGACATCACGGTGAGCGGGGAGCGAATCACCGCCGATTCAGGCACAAATCTCGTCACCCTCGCTCGGCGGGCCTGTGAAGAGGGCCTGTCAGGTTTAGAATTTCTCATCGGCATCCCCGGAACCGTCGGCGGAGCGATCGTCGGCAACGCGGGCACCCGGGACGAGTGGATCGGCGATCGGGTGGAGAGGATCGAAATTCTCGCTCCGCACGGCGAACTCCAATGGCTCGAGCAGCGAGAACTGGACTTTGGCTATCGCAGAAGTCGTCTTCAGCGAACGGGAGAGATTATCCTCCGTGCCGTTTTGCTCGGGCGGAAGGCTCCTCGTGGGGAAATTGAAAAGCGGATGGATCAGATGCTGGCGGCCCGAAGAAATCAGCCGACCGGTCCGAGCGCGGGTTCGGTTTTCAAAAATCCTCCGGGGGATTTTGCCGGTCGGTTGATCGAAGCCTGCGGGTTAAAGGGCTATCGTATCGGAGGGGCAAAGATCTCCGAGCAACACGCCAACTTCATCATCAATACGGGAGGGGCAACGGCGGGAGAGATCAGGGCCCTGATCGAGGTAGCCCGGCAGGAGGTCGTCCGCAAGTTCGGCATCCGGCTGGAGGAAGAGGTGCGCTATCTCGGAGAGTGGGATTAATGACCTGGATCATTCGCGGAGGTCGCCCGCTCCTGGGCGATGTGACAGTCGGCGGAGCAAAGAACACGGCTTTCAAGCTGATGATTGCCGCGCTCCTGGCTGATGATGTCAGCGTTCTGGAGAACGTGCCCGATGTGGGAGATACCCGCACGGTAGCCGAGATGATTCGGGCACTTGGAGGACAAGTCGAATGGGCGACGGGTCGAAGCCTCATAATTGATCCAGGAGGCGTCAGGCAGTATGTGCTTGATCGGGAGATGGCCACGCGCTGTCGAGCCTCGATCCTGTTTGCCGGACCGTTACTCGCGCGCCTGGGCGAAGCTGTAATTCCTCTGCCCGGAGGTGATCGCATCGGCCGCCGTCCGGTGGACCGCCATCTCGCAGGCCTCCTGGCGCTCGGTGTGGAGACCCGCGATGAAGGTGGGCTTCTTCACCTCAGGGCACCTCGCCTTCGAGGAGCACGCTACCGATTTCCCAAAAGCACTCACACCGGGACGGAGACACTGCTTCTGGCGGCTGTGTGTGCCGAGGGGGAAACTCTCCTGGAAAACGCTGCCTGCGAGCCGGAAGTGGACGACCTGATCGCTTTCCTAAGGAAGATGGGGGCACAGGTCGAGCGGCTGACCGACCGAACGATCCGCATCCTTGGCGTTGCAGGACTACATGGCGCGCGTCACAGCATCATGCCCGACCGGAATGAAGCCGTGACTTACGCCTGTGCTGCTCTGATCACCCGGGGAGATGTAACGACCCACCAGGTGCAGCCCGTGCACCTGACGGCATTCATTGACGTCCTGAAGGCAATGAGGGCTGGCTGCCAGGCGGATGATAACAGGCTGCGCGTGTGGTATGATGGGCCACTCCGTCCCGTGACGATCACAACGTCGCCACACCCGGGATTCATGACCGATTGGCATCCGCTCGTGGCGTCTGTGCTGACGCAGGCCGAGGGAGTAAGCGTCGTCCATGAGACCGTGTTTGAAAATCGCTTTGGCTATGTGCCGTATTTGAGGCAAATGGGCGCGCGGATCGAGCTGTTCAATCCCGAGGTTCTCAATCCCGACGCAGTCTACAACTTCAACCCCGAGGACGACCATCCCGATTACTTTCATGCCGCGCGGATCTTCGGGCCGACGCCTCTCCGCGGTGCCTGCGTGCATGCAACCGACGTTCGCGCCGGAGCGGCTCTCGTCCTGGCGGCGCTGGCAGCCGATGGTGAAACCACCTTAACGGGAATTGAGCACATCGAGCGGGGATACGAACGGCTCGATCTCGCTCTCCGGTCGCTTGGCGCAGACATTCGTCAGAAGTAGGACGCATCCCGGATTCGCAGAGATGACGATCCCCTTCGTCTCCGGTTTACGCGCAGGTCATCGTTATTTTTCGGCTATGGTTGGAAGCGGAGGGAGACGCCTGTCCATTCGGCGGAGATTTCGGTCATGGGGATTCAACCGGCTTGCCCTCACACGCCGACTGCCGTAAACTGTGGACGTCTGATGCGTAACGAAAGCGGTTGAGGGTCGGACTGACGCATGGCGGAGATCGTCCCCATCACAGTGGGAGCCACCCTCTCACACTACCTTGTCCTGGAACGACTTGGTCGAGGGGGGATGGGGGAGGTCTGGAAGGCGGAGAATATACGGCTGAAGAAGATAGTTGCGCTCAAGACACTCTCGCCCAAGCTGCTTGCCGATCCTGATGCCAAAGCCCGATTCCTCCGGGAAGCCCGGTTAATCGCCCGGCTGGATCATCCCAACATCGCCAGCGTATTTGACATCGTGGAGGTGGGCGATCTCGTCTTCATCGTCATGGAGTACATTCAAGGCGAGTCGCTCGACCGGCGCATCGCTCGAGGTCCGCTGGATAAGAGCGAGGTCGTGAAGATTGCGGCTCAGGTGTGTGATGCATTGGCCGAGGCGCATCGCCATCGGATCATTCATCGAGACATTAAGCCGCACAATATCATGCTCACGCCGGCGGGTCATGTGAAGGTTCTTGATTTCGGACTGGCGAAGTTGCTGGCACCTCCGCAGATGGAGGAGACCACCGAAACACAAACGGTCGAGGCTACAGCTTTGACCATGCCGGGGATGACATTCGGCACGCGCAAATACATGTCGCCCGAGCAATGGCTCAGCCCGGAGGTTGATCATCGCAGCGATATTTTCTCCCTTGGCGTCGTGATTTTCGAGATGCTCGTCGGCGATCTCCCCATTGAGGGCTATCAATTGGCCAATATGATCGGCACCCAATCCACTGTCTGGTCGGGCGTCTTTCAGGGAGTCCCGCGAGAGTTTCGCCCGATACTGTTGAAGACGCTGGCCCGGAATCCCGACGATCGGTATCAAAGCGTGACTGAACTCATGCGCGATCTGGGGAGCCTTCCGCGCGTGACCGAGTACGTGCCGGAAGTGACCGTCACTCCACCGGTGCTCGAAGCCCCGCCGCTGAAACCATCGGTGACGGTTTCCCTGCTTCACGCCATCGGCTATCTCGCACCCTCTTTGTTTCTGATTCACCTGGCGGGCGCACGACCGGGTACGCTCCGGGCGGCAAGCGCTGTCGTTCTGGCGGTGACTCTTCCTTTTCTCATCCGGGCACTCGAGGGGCGTCTTGGGCGTCGGCTGAAACCGATCCGGTTGATCGCTCAGCGGACGGATCGGCGCGTGGCGCCGGTCGTCGGTCTGCTAATGCTGTTTGTGCTCGCGGCTGCCTTTAATATCGGAGACCTCTTCGGATGGGTTCAGCAATGGGGGGACTGGCGCTATGCCATTACATCGGTTCCGCGCCATAAGGATGTCGTGTTGATCGCTATTGATGCCGAGTCCCGCCAGAAATTCCTCGCCACCGACCCCGGCGCTTCTCAGTTGAAGAACTGGCGGCGGTACCACAGGCAACTCATCGAGACGATTCTCGCTCATGGCCCTCCGAAGGCCATCGGGTTTGACATTTTCTTCGAGGATCCGACCGAATTCGATGCGGACTTCGCCCAGGCGATCACTCGCGCCCGAAGCCAGGGAGTGCCCGTCATCATTGGGGAGTTTTTCGACGAGCAGAAGTATGAGTTTCGCCCGCCGACTCCGCAGATTCGCGCCGCCGTTGGCGATGCGGTTGGCCATCCGATCGTTCTCAAGGGGATGGACGATGTCGTCCGGGGGGTTCCGCTGGTTCTGCGGAGCAGGCGGGTGGATGAGGAAGCCGGTGTTGTGTTCACCCAGGAGGTGCCCTCGCTCTCGCTGCTCATGGTCAGCGGCGGAAGCTTCGATGCGACTCGCGTGTTGCCCGGTCAGGAGTTGCGTCTGGAGGATCGGGTCGTACCGCTTGCTTCCGGGCCGCAGTATGTGCGCAATCTCCCTCCGGACAGGTTCGATTACGAAACCTTTCTCATCGCCTACAGCCGGGATTCCCTTGAACAGCTCAGCTACTGGGATGTCTACGAGGGGAGCATCTTTAAGGATCGCCTCCCGGCCAATTACTTCCTCGGCAAATATGTCTTGATCGGAGCGGCGTATCCCGATTTCGAGCGTCCGGTGCAAATTCCCACAGATCGCGAGGTTTATCCGTTCTACGTCCACGCAAGCGCCATCAACGCAATGTTGCAAAACGCGTCTATCACGCAGGTGCGAGGATTTCCGGCGCTCTTGATTGTCGCGCTCGTCGGCCTGACGGTCTACGGAGCGGCGCTCCACTTTCGCCGACGTTTCCTCCTTCAGGCCGCATCAGTTGGCGGGATATGTGTGCTGGTGGGCGGGGCATCGTACTGGCTCTACACCAGCTCGTTCACCTGGTTCGATTCCTCCTACACGATTTTTGCTGCCATCAGTGTGGGCCTTTTTTGTCGTCTAACGGAGGGAAGGCAAAAATGATCCGGAAGAGGAAAAAGCGCTGGGAGATCGTGAGCATCCTCGTGCTCAGTTGCTCGGCGATGACGGCTCAAGGTCAGCAGAGCGTGGCCGTGATCTTCGATATTCGCAAGCCCCCGTCAGGGTCCACATCGTATGCCGACCAGGAACCCGTCGAGAACGTCAACGTGTTCAAAGCGCAAGACCGTCGGTGGCAATCGGGATGGAAAAGGCTCCCGCTCGATCTTCTCGATCGCGTGAATGTGCGTCGGCTTCCTCAACCTAAAGTGCAGAAGCTCATCATCACTTTCACCGATCCCCGGCGCAAGCAAGTGATCCTCGCCGAGGGCGACCATATTCAAATTCTCGATCCCGAAACGATCCAGGTTGAGGGAGGGTTTTTCGGCTGGATCGTGGGGCGAATTCGCACGACGACGCGCTATATCCAGGCCATCGCCAGCGGCACCCAGTACGGGCTCATTGTGGATGGCGAACGAACGCGGCTATACGTCTGGGAGGGAAGCGTGGAAGTGTCCAGCCGCGCGGGAGGGCGAGTTGTGGTCGGGGAGAAACATTTGACCGAAGCTGTTGGGGAACGTCCGCCGGCTCCCCCGCGTATCCCTCGATTCGAGGAAATCAAAGACCTCGTCCTTTTCGGCATCGAGGTGGATCCCGACGTGCGCATCCGTTTTGCCGACGAACGATCGCAATCTCAGTTGCACGAGGACCTGATCCGGGCGGAATTCGAGACTGCCGTTCGACCGACGGTGGAGACGCAGATCAACCTCGGTAATCTCTATCTCGCCCTCGGACGCTATGATCAGGCTCTGGCCGTTTTCAACCGGGCGGAAAAGATCGCTCCCGCGAGTGACATCTATAATGCCCGAGGCATCATTTACACCGTGCGGCCCGGGCTGGGTGATCCGGTGAGTGAGTTTCGAGCAGCCATCGGTCGGGAGAATCTCTCGAGGTTTCACAATAATCTCGGGGTTTACTATTTGCGGGAGCGACGGATTGATCAGGCCATTACCGAGTTTCAAACAGCCGTTGCGCTGGAGCCAACCAATGACGTGGCCTACAACGGATTGGGAGTTGCCTGGATTCAATCGGGGCAGGGAACGATGGCGCTCAGCCGTGCTCAGGAGGCACTTAGCCGGGCCGTCCGGCTCAAGCCCAGAGTCGTATCTCTGACCAATTTGGGCACGACATACTTGCTTCAGGGTCAGGTTGATGCCGCCGAAGATTACTACCGGCGAGCAGCTCGACTGGCTGAACCCGATGCCGCCATTGCAAACAATCTCGGCGTCTCGTCGCTCAAACGCGGGCGATACGAAGAGGCAGTGGATCAGTTCATCAAGGCCATTCACGCTGATAGCTCCGATCCTGCTGCTTACTGTAATCTGGCCCTCGTCTATCACGCGCAGGCCGAGCTCCGGGAGGCAATCAAAAGTCGAGTTCAGGATCTGGCTGCTCCCGCGGGACCGCTCTCGGCAGATGTGGTTCGATCAACGATGGCCCTTCTAGGCGAAGTCGAGCGGCTTCCGGCGGACCAATTTGACGCAGCCTGCGAGAGATTCGCCGCAACACTACGGCGAAACCGTTAGCCCATTCGGTTGGTCACGGGAGACGCTTACCCTGGGGACTGAAAGGGCGGGCTTCGATCGGGAGGTACGCAACCATGAGAAAGACGCTCGCTTTGATTGCCACTTTAGCCTTCGGCATAGGGATTCGGCCGTCGCCGGTTGGGATGGCAGGCGGAGACGGGACCATCTCATCAACGTCTTTCGCACCTAGAGCCGCTCAGGTCGGCTTCGCCGTCATCGGCATTTCCCCCGCGCCGGAGGCGACCAATGTTCCGGTGACGACGACCATCATCGTCACTTTTAACCTGCCGTTGGTAGCGTCATCGGTGACGACCCAAACGTTCACACTCGCGGCCCTGACTGGCGTCGCAAGCGTTCCCGTCGCGGGTACGATAGCTGTTCTGGGATCAACGGCCACGTTTCGGCCTTTGATGGCCTTGTCGCCGCTGACAAATTATCAGGTCAGGATCGTCGGCGGACCCAGAGGAGTTCGCGGCAGGGATCCACAGGGATCAATCTTCAGCCTGGAGAAAGATTTTCTCAGTACTTTTCGAACGGGGGAAGCTACCGGGGGCGGCACGTCGGTGCGTGCGAGAAATGGAGGGATTGTGACCGATCCTCGCACCGGCGCATCGGCCTCGATCCCACCAAACACGCTGAAAACTGACGCGCGCGTCCGCATCCTGACGCTCGACTCGGCAGCGCAGATCGGTCAGGTGGATAATAGCTGCGGCGTCTCCATTCGGCCCGACGAGCCGTTGCCGGGCGTAAATGGGTTTCTGCGCGTTTCCGAAATCGTACGGTATGAGGTTCAGCCCTGCGGTTCCGTCGCATTCGGGCCGAGTATGACGTTGCGATTTCCGCTCATTTTTCCTTTCAAGGGGACGCTTCCGATCGGCACGGTGGTTCGCGTCTTTGAACTGGGGCGCTCGGCGAATGGTCAGCTTGTCTTCCGTGATACGGGAGTCCCCGCCAAGGTGATCGGAAGTTTTCTTACGGGCACGGCAGCGATTGTGCCGGGAATTCCTGTTTTCGGCACGTTCGCCGCGTTCCTGCCGGTGACAAATTCTGCGAAGACCACGCGGTGGTATGGTGATGAGGAGCAAAGCGGGACTTTCTTGAGGTCTTCTTCAGTCGTTGCCAACGCCATGCACGCGCTCTATTTCCCCCTGGTGCTCGAGTCCGATGGGCGACGGACGAAAATTTCGGTTGTGAACCCCACAACGAATCCGGTTGATGTTAACTTTGTGGCTTATACACCAGCGGGGGATAAGTCCGTCACCGTTGCTATTCGACTCGACGGAGGCCGCCAGTTCTCGCTGCGTGTGGGAGAGGCCTTTCCCGGGTTCACGCGGGGAGCAGTTGTCGTTCTCTCGAACGAGGCCATCACCGGCTTTTACGAGATCGTCAACGAATACGACAAGCCGACGCTCATGGCCGGAGCTGCTGCCGTGCGTTCGGCTCAAGCAGCGATGGTCTTTCCCGTGATCATGACGCTCGGAAATGATGCCACGGAAGTCCATCTCTTCAATCCTTCGTCACAGCCGGTGCGCGTGAGTGTCAAGGGATACGATGCGACGGGCGCTCCGGTCAGTCCCACCGATGGTTCGGGATCACCGGTGACGGATTTCGAACTGCCTCCCTTCGGCACATATGTGGTCTCCAGCCGGGACCCGAGTGCAAACACCGGTCCGGCATTCCTTTCGCTGGCCCAGCTCAATGGAGGCTATTTGATCGTCCAGTCACTTGACGCAACCCATGGACTCGTTGGGGCTGAAATTTTCGGCACGGAAACGGCGTCTCAACGTACCGTGGCTGTGGTCAACGGCCTTTCGCTTCCCTCCGGCTGCGTCCTTGTGAACCCCGGCGATGGGGCCTGTCACGTTGATTCGTCGCCCGAGTCCGAAATTCCCGAGGCCGTGCGTCAGCATACACTTTACGGCCTTCATTTCGATGATCCTCCAGCAGGGGCCGAACTCCTTCTCATCAATGTCAGCGATCAACCGGCTCAGGTTGCCATAAGCGCTTTCCGCGAGGACGGAAGCTTTCGGGGGAGCTTTCCGGCAAGCGGATTTCTCGTGCCGGATCTGCCTGCTCACGGGGTCTTGCGCCTTGATCTTCCGGCGAAACTGGGATTCCATCCGGCTCCCGGCTACATTCGCGTCGAGGACCAAAATTCGGCGCTCGTCGGAGTCATCATCAATTTTGACGCCACGAGCGGACGGTACAAGACGGTCCTGCCACTCGTTCCCGATGATCCACGCCTCGCTCAGTCCAACGTCACGACGTTTCTCTCCCGTGTGCAGCTCGATCCTTCCTCCTCTGCAGAACCGCGAATGGTGACGGGTCTGATCGTGTTCAACCCTAATAACAACAGTGTCCCTTTCACGTTGCGGATTCGAGACAATGCCGGGCGCGTGCGGAGCACATCGGCGACGCTCGTGGCCAGAGGAATGTTCATTCGGTCACGGTCAGCGGTGAGTTTCCCGACGACAGACAACGGCTATGTTGAAATGCAAACAACAGGTGCGCTTTTGCCCGGCACCGGGGCGCGCCTCATCCTCGTTGGCATTTATCGGGCCAGAGGATCAAGTGGAATTCACGTGTCCTCGCCAGTGCTGGAGCAAACCAGGTAGCGCGGGCTTTCGAGTTTGCGTGACGTGGCGCAGACTTTCTAATCTGCGGTAACGTAAGGCGGACATTCAAGTCCGCGGTCAAGTTGGAGGGGAACACATGAAGGGACTCCGGTGGACAAGCATTCTTCTGCTGGTTGTTTTTCTGGCGAGCACAAGTCCCTCTGCTTCAGTGCAACTGCCGCTAGCCGTAGTCAGCATCTCACCGGCTCCAGGGGCAACGGATGTTGACCCTGAAACGTCGGTCGTCGTGACCTTCAATTATCCTCTTATCCCGCAGTCGGTGACGCCCAGTACCTTCCTCGTCCAGCGGATCGAGGGGATCATTCCTATCCCCGTTGTCGGAATCATTACCGTGTTCGGGAGCGTGGCAACATTTCGTCCCCTCACACCACTTGCAGAGCTGACCACCTATCGGATCGTGCTTAAAGGGGGAACCGGTGGAATTCTCGGGAGCAACGAGCAGTTTATGCCGAGCGATTTCGTGAGCACGTTCCGAACTGGGCGAAAGAGCGGTGGGACGCCGGTTGATTTTACTCAGGGAGCAACGGTGACCGATCCTCAAACCGGTGCATCCACCGAGATTCCACCCTATACGCTGAAGGAGGATGCCACGATTTCCATAGTTGTAGACCCCTCTGACTTGGGGTCAAGTGGCGAAGAAAACCGCAGGCTCGAAAGCCTGCGCTACAGCGGCTCGTTGCCGTCGGGAGATTCGTTCCCTTCGGTGGAGGGAATGGTCCGTGTAACGCGAGTCGTGCGATTTGAAGTTGACCCGCCGGGGCTGACTGCCTTTGGGCCGGGGATGAAGATTTCCCTTCCTTTGCTCTCTGAGCACGTGGGACGACTACCCCAGGGAACAACTCTCCGGCTCTTTCAACTGGCTCTCCGGTCCGACGGTAGGGAGGAGGAGCCGGTGTTCGTAGATACCGGCATACCGGCGGTCGTTAGCACAAGAGGTATCTTCGGCCCGACAGTAGCGATTTCCCCGGATGTTCAAACGTTTGGCACCTATGCTGCTTTTCAAGAAATCTCCGCTCAGGGAGTTAATCTGAGCGCGGCACCTGTTCGGCAGGATCAAGGGTCCCAGCTCATTTTTCCCATTGTTGAGCAGAGCGGAGAACGCGCGAGCCGTCTATCTCTGGCCAACATGAATGTCGCCGAACCGACGACAGTGGAGCTTCACGCCTATACTCCGACAGGCGATCTCTACAGGACGGTCAGCCGGATGATTCCGGCCGGTCAGGCGGCTGCATTTCTTGTGTCGGACCTCTTCCCCGGATTCTCAACGGGAGCAATTATCGCGCGCGCGGAGGCAGGGCCGATTCATGGTCAGATCGAGATCGCAGATGATTTTTCTCGGCCGGGAGTTCTTGCCGCCGGTGATGCCGTTACGACCGTGCCGTCGGCTCTGGTCTTTCCTGTTATTGCAACATCGAGCGGCCGGTTTACCGAGATTCATCTGTTCAATCCCTTTGATGAACCCGTCAGCGTCATAATCAAAGCCTTTGATCGGGAAAGGAAACCGGTGACGCTCACCAACTCGGCGGGCGAGTCGCTCACGGTTGTCAAAATCCCCCCGCACGGCAAGGTAGTAGCGGCTTGCTCCGGTAGTGGCTGCGAACGTCGGACGCAAGCGCAGGATGTCGTGATTCCTCTCGATCGCCTCGATGGGGGCTATGTGCTCGCCTTTGGCGATGATCCATCAAAGGGAGTTGTGGGAGCCGAGCTATTCGGAGAGACGACAGGCGGTCGGCGCACTCTGACGATGGTTGCCTCGGGTCCGCTCCCCCGTGGGTGTGTGATTCGAGGAGTAACGGCTACGGGCTGCCGGGTGAGCGAAGACCCGCTTGATCCCGCGTTCGTTCCAGATGTTGCTCGTCAACATACGCTCTATGCCCCTCATTTTGAAGACTCACCGGCGACGGCGGAGATTGTCCTGGTTAACGTCAGCGACGTTACAGTCCCAGCGGCCTTCACCGCGTTCCGCGAAGATGGAAGTTTTCGCGCAAGCTATCCCGCGTCGGGTTTCTTCTTGCTTGAACCACACCAGGTCGTGCGATTGCCGGTACAGACACTTTTAGGGTTCAATCCCGCGCCAGGCTATGTTCGGGTTGAGGATCCACTTTCTGCTCTCGTGGGAGCTCTCATCAATCAGCGCACTACCTCCCCACCATATCTCTCTGCGATTCCTCTCATCGCAGACGATCCTCAGATTGCGCAGTCTCCGTCGGTTTTGTTTCTCTCGCGAATTCAACTTGATCCCACGGCGACAATCCCCCGGCTGACGACCGGCCTCGTTGTGTTCAATCCCGGCAACAATGCAAATCCCTTTGCCGCGATCGTGAGATCAGGAGATGGACGGACGAATCGGGTGGATCAATCGGTCACGAAGCGGGGAGTTTTGACTCGGTGGCGCGGTTCCCTCTCGGTTGCTTATCCGACAGTCCGTGAGGGAATTCTTGAGATACGATCCACGAAACCGGAGACAGCCGGGGAAACTCGGCGACTGATCGTCGTCGGCATTTACCGTGCGACAATACAGTCGGGATCGTCGTTCGCTTTGAGCACAGCTGTGATCGCTCATTGAAGGGTGTTTATGGGAATGACCCGATACGCGGAGCATCGGACTATGAAACGAGTGCTTGTTGGAGTGAGCGTTTATTTCATCATCTGGAGTGTCAGCTCAGGTTGGGGGCGAGCGTCCTCTCCTCAAGTTCCGATCTCCGGTCGCGTCGTGGGGACGATTCGCAACGAAGCGGGTGTGCCGCAATCGGGGATCACCGTCACGCTCACCTTCAAGGGGCGCCCGGGAGCGCCTCCTCCCCCGACGCCCATCGTCAGGCAGGCGGTGTCCCAGCGGGATGGACTCTTTTGGATTGATCAAGTTGAGCCCGGAGTTTATGACGTAACGGTGGGACCGCCGGGAGAGCAGACCACCCGCGCAGCCGAGGAAGTTTACCAGGGAGCCACACTTGAAATCGAAGTCCTGACCGCGAAGGCGAAGGTCGTGGAAATCATTGTCGGCAAGAAATCGCGCATCGCGGCGACGGCCGATGTTCCGATCACCGATACACTCAAGGCGAAAGTCGTCACGCTCGTTGAATTTCAACTGGGAGGTGGGGCACGCGAACCCATCGTTAACACCGTGGACCCAGCTCTTGGGCGTTCGCTCGATCCTCGCTCTATTATCGGATTGCCCCTCAAAGGCCGGAACTATCTCGATCTTCTATTGCTTGAGCCTGGAGTCGTCGAAGGCAATGGGGGCGAGGGGTTCGGTTCGGTCAATGGCGGACGGGCGACAGCGCAAAACTACACTCTTGATGGGACGGAAAACACCGACACCGATATCGCCTTGCCTTCGCTTTTCGAGAACGGCGCCATTGCGCTCGATGCCATTCAGGATTTTCGCGTCATTCGCTCCAATGCCAACGCGGAGTTCGGGCGCAATTCGGGAGGACAGGTGAGCCTGTTCATCAAGCGGGGTAGTCATGAGGTTCATGGATCGGTCTATGAGTTTTTCAGCAATGACCATCTCAATGCCCGTGACTTTTTCGATCGCGATCCGGTCTTTGCCCGTCGGGGATTTAAACCGCCGCTCACCCGCCATCAGTTTGGAGCGACCCTGGGTGGACCGCTGGCCCGGCGAGGACACTTCTTTTTCGCCAACTACGGAGGGTATCGAAATCGCGAGGGGCTACCGCGTCACCCCCGCGTCCCAACGGCCAGTTTGCGGCAGGAATTGGCGAGCACCTTCGAGTTCGTTGATTTCGATCCCCGCACGGGATTGCCGATCGGGACGGCGCCGAGTCCTCTTCTCGTCGCTCTGTTCCTTCGCGGTTATCCGCTGCCCACGCGCGAGCTTCCCGTGACGGGTCACAGATTCTTTCCCATTGGCCTTCAGACCAGGACGCGCGCCCTTCAAGCCTCGCCCGATGTCGGCGTCTTTGATACAACGGTTCCGTTGATCGAGACCACCGATAGTTTCATCCTGCGAACGGATCATGAGCTGGGCCGTAAAAACCGCCTGCACGTCAGGTACGCGGTGAGCGATGGGACGGTGAGCGTCGTGGGCAACGGCCTTGCGGGAACTGGGGCGGGGAAGGACTTCCGCCCGCAAAATGTCTCTCTTGTTGATACCCATGTGTTCAACAGCACCATGTCGAATGAGGTTCGCTTTGGCTTCAGTCGCAACCGCGTGCTCTTTCCCACGGCCACGACCCCGCCGGAGATCCAGCAGTTGGCCCGTCTCCGGCTCAGTGATGTGATTCCGCAGCTACCCACGCTGCCGCTGACCTTCGCCCAGGTCTACCGGGATATCGGCTTTGGCCCGGACAACAGCTCAGCCACCGGGTTTCCCCACATCGTCTTTGAAACGGGGCGATTCGCGGATTTCGGGGTCGAGGCGGCGTCGTTTCCTCAGGGGCGTGCCCGAAACACGTTTCAATTCGGTGACACCTTTTCTCTGGTGCGAGGGCGTCACGCCATCCGCACGGGGTTCGACATCCGTCGGTTGCAGCAAAACTCAATCTCGGGATTCAATCTCCGTCCGACCATCATCATTCCGGATGTCTCGGTGGAAAGCCTCTTCGTAGACCGGGTGATCGGAGGCCGACAGAACTTCTTCCTCACACGGGACGGACAGCCGAACGGGCCAATCCTTCGCGGGTTGAGAAGCACCGAGTGGGGATTTTTCTTTCAGGATACGGTGAAGGTTGCACCCCGGGTGACGCTCGACCTCGGTCTGCGGTACGAGGTGTTTGGTCGTGAACGCGAAGTCCAGAATTTTCTCTCGCGCGCTGTCAGTTACACCTTCACTCCGTTTAGCCCATTGGCGACGGTCTCACCGTCCTTCGCCGTGCGCGCGCTCGGACCGGACGTGGGATTCACCGTGAGAAATGGTGACAAAAATGATTTTGGCCCCCGCCTCGGTTTGGCCTGGGACATGCTCGGCACTGGCCGATTGGTCCTGCGGGGGGCCTACGGCATTTATTACGACCACATTCAAGGGAGCACGATCTTCCCCACACAGGTGAATCCTCCGGGCGTACTCGGTTTCGTCATTCCGATGGAGGTATCTGGCGAAGGCGAGTTGCGCCGGGATACGCGAATTGGAGAGATCCCGGTCCCCCGCAGTCGTGATGGATTCGTTCGACCCTGCCAGCTCACGGCCGGAGCCACGGGTTTCCTCGATGCTACTGGGAGGTGTGTTGCGATTCCGATGCCGGTAGCCATTATTGATCCGAACCTTCGTGACCCCTACACAGGACGATGGTCGCTGACATTGGCCGGGCAGATTCATCGGGGCTGGAGTGTCGAGGTGAGCTATGTCGGTTCGAAAGGCACAAAGCTCACGCGCGCCCGAATGATTAATCTCGGCCCCTTCCTGGAGGAACCGTTCCTGGAACGGTTTTTCGGTCGGCGACGTCCGAATCTCAACTTTGGCGAGATCTGGGTCCAGGAATCATCCGCCTCCTCCATTTATCACGGGCTCCAACTGGAAGTGCAGCACAGCATGCGGAGAGGGCTTATGCTCCGGGCGGCTTATACCTTCAGCAAGTCGCTCGATGACGCCTCGAGTAATATTCGAGATGCCGGACGGGGTGGAAGCATCTTTCCGCAAAATTCCTTTGATCTTGTGGGAGAGCGGGGTCTTTCGGCGTTTCATACGGCCCACCGGCTGGTCATCTCTTATCTCTACGACCTTCCCTTTGGACCGGGGAAGCCGGTGCTCGGGTCGTTAAAGGGTTGGCCGGCCCGTCTCATCGGCGATTGGGCGATCAGCGGGATCACCGTCTTTCAAACGGGTTTCCCTTTGACGCTGCTCGCCGGTCTCGATGTCAACGCCGACGGCGTACTCAATGATCGTCCGGTGGTCGTCGGGCCGCTGTCGGCGTTGCGCGTATCCGGGCGGCAGAGTGGCGAGAAAACCCGCTACTTCGGTGATCCGGTAGGGATCGTGAGTCCGGGTCGGGATGAACGTCTTGACCCATTCAACCCACCACCCTTTTATTCGCGGAATTTGTTGCGTCCGTTCGATCCGCGAATTCTCGCTCCGCGCAGTAGCTTCATCGGTCCGGGGAGAAATAAGTTCGATCTGGCCGTACGAAAGTTCGTCCGACTCGACCGTCTGCGTCCGGGATTGAATGCGGAGTTCCGGGCGGAGTTCTTCAACCTCTTCAATCACCCCAATTTCGGCGATCCCGATGTCGTCATCACATCGCCTCAGTTCGGCGAGATCACGGCAACGACGACCGGCGGGCGCTTCATCCAGTTTGCCCTGCGGATTCAGTTTTGAGCCGACGGAATCTAATGGCGGTCTGGAGTGTGGCTCCGGTCAGTGACTCACGGAGCCGGACGGTAGTCTCAACGTGTTGTTGACATTCACGATCAAAAACGATATATAAGCGGGCCGACGTGGAGGCTTCGATGACAGGTCTCGCAACCTATATCTACTGTGATCGCTTCCACGAGTCCAAGTCGGTTTTGATCTGCGCGTTCCGTTGTCCCTACTGGCGGGGATGTAAGGATTGGGCTGGGGCGCTGGCCGGAGAGAAGAAGGAGATGATCGTCACGGAAGTCACCGAGTACGCCACCCGCAAAGGTCTCGCGGTCAATGCCGAGATCTGGGATCCGCTGGGTGCGGCCAAACGTCGGCGCAAACGAGCCACGGCAGCTCCAGCTCTGACTGTCCCCGATAGCGGTGCGCGCGGGACCTCATCGGATGCTGCTCAGTCGGTCGGCCGGTCGGGAGACGGCAGCCCATCGCGCCGCACCGTCCGGCGAGCATCGTCAGAGGTGCACTCCCCACGAGGAAAGCACATCATGGTGAACGAGGAAAAGCTGACAGAGAGGAGACACAACCTGACACCGAGCCCCCGGGACATTGGAAGCAGGGTAAAACCGGCGGCCAAGCGCAAACGAACGACAGCGCGAGGGACTGGCCGGGCGAAGAACCCCGCTGCCTCCAGCACCGTCTATCTTATCCTGGAGAAAAATGGGCGCTACCGGGAAGTGAAGAGCGAAGAAGAAATGAAGCGGATTGCCCTTGAGATTGCCGGCAAGGGGAAGAAAGGAGTGCGTTTTGCCCGGGCGACGCTGCTTGAAGCAGAGGTCACCTTCCGCCCGGCTCGCTGACAAGCCCGGGGAGCGAATCGCCAAGCGGATCGGGTTCAACGCTCCTGAGGGGCGTGGTCATATTCTTGAGGAGAGGGCAACCATCCCCCTGTACGGCACCTGTAGCGCCGGCTTTCGAGCCTCCCCTTTTTCGCAGACGGGAAAGTTCGTACCCCATTTGTGTGAGAGTTGGAACTCATGTAAGGCTCCTGCCGGGCTAACTTCAGGTGAAACGACTGGCGAGCGTTTTTCCCCGTTTTGATCTTCACTCAATGGGTGAGATGACCCGTGGGTCGGAGAAGTCAGATCCGGCGCAGGGCATACGTGCTGGCGTGCAAGTGGCTCTTTCGTAATTCCTTAGACCGCCATATTCTCCGCCTCAGAGGACAGTTTGAGATGTTTCGGCACAATCTTTGCAACCGTCTTCGCGTGTTAAATCAACACGACGAAGGAGGCGATTATGAAAAATCTCATTACGCTCGGTGCCATCGTAATGCTTCTGTTTTTAGCCTGGGCGGGTCACGTCAACGGTCAAGTGATGAATGGGATGGGACCAGTCAGGCTCGATAATCAGACTGTCGCCGTTGGTCCTGATGGAACGATATACGTCGTGACCTCGCCTCTGCAACGGGGGATGGGACGCGAGTGGAGACAGGCCGTTCTCCTTGCCGTTGATCCCGTGACAAACGGGATTAAGTGGAGATTCTCCCTCGATGACGAAGACAGGGCGGCTTCTTCCCTGGTTGTCGGCAAGGATGGTACGGTTTATTTCACACTCACCGAAATGATGGTGATGGATTCCCCCTGGGAAGATTCCACCCAGGTGCGGAAGGCCGAGCTTTTGGCTGTGAAGAACGGCTTGCTCAAATGGAAATATGAGTTTGACGACGTGATTGCTTCGGAGCCCGTCCTCAATCCGAGCGGGGATGTGGTCTTTGTGACAACGACGGAGCTATTGTTCACCCCAATGCCTGGCATGGGCTCGCTCGGTCGCTCCCGGTTTCTGGCACTGGCGGATCGCGGGACGACGGCGGAACGAGTGGCCTTTCTTGATCTCGGTGTCGGTCGCGTTTCGGCTCCGGTGGTCGGGCCGTATCCATCAACGTCGTGGGCCATCTTTATCACGGGGGAGGCGTTCATGGCCCCGATGGGAGCGGGTCAGGCGACAACGCTCTTTATCATTTCGCCCGACTACCGGCTGACGACGCTTCGACTTCGCTAAGCTTGAGGCTCGAGAGGAAGGATGTCCGACCCTTGCGCCGGCGGGAGACACGGAGAGTCGGGAGCTAGCTCCTTGCCCTGAAGTTTGACTGGTTGACAGGCCCTCGGTTAGAATGCCGCAAGCACCTTATGACGCGGGCGATCGCAATGATCTTCGTCGCGCTACTGCTCGTAGTGGAGACGGGCAGGGCAGCGGTGCTCTGTCTCAAGCAGATCTGCCTTATGCGTCCTCGCGTCTGCTGCTGTCGCGTCCACGCCGATGAGGTGCCGAGACGGGCTCTTACAGCCGAGCGGAGATGTCACACTCAACCGGCCCTCATTTCGGGAGCGCAAGATCATTCATGCTGCCTTCGTTCACCATCCCCGATGTCACAGCCTGGCGAAGTAGCGGGAAGATCAACTGGTTCCATCCCATTGGTGACAGAGCAATCCGAATGGTCGCCCGACTGGCCGGAGCCGCCACCCGACTCCCTTCTTCCCGGCCGTTACAGCTATTCTTCAGCGTTTGACAGCTCCGGCACCTTTCTCAGAATCGCTGTTCTTCTGATTTGAAGTCCCCTCCGCTTGTCCTGTTTCTCATCGGGTGAGTCGTCACCTTCGATCACCCGCCAAGTTAACCCTCTCAACCGATTCAATGAGGGACCCGGTATGATCGGGCTCGCAGTCTCTGTCTGCCGGCACAAAGCGAAACGGGGATCAAGAGGAGGGGATGATGCGAAGACTTCTGGCACTTTCTCTTAGCGTGTGGGTATCCGTTCCTGTCTGGGGGCAGTCAAGTTGTGGACCGCAGATTCTCGATTGTCGTGCAACTTCAAGCAACCGTCGGCTGTCGCCGGTCCTCAACGGGCAGCAAGAGAGTTCGTGGGTTGCCGATTCTGGCATAAGCGGCAACTTCACGGTTCACGAGCAGCGAGCAGACCAACCCGTGATACTGGAGGAGCTTGTTCAAGAAGCACTGGAGAACAACCGAGAAATTCTCGCTGCCCGACGGCGATATGATGCCAGGCAAGCCCGTATCCCCCAGGAAGGTGCACCGCCCGAACCAATGCTCTCAATCGGTTCGATGGGGAATCTCTTGCCCTTCTCGATACAACGCGGGGACCCGTCGAGTGCGCGGATTGTCAGTTTCTCCCAAGAGATTCCTTTTCCCGGCAAGCTCTCCCTTCAAAGCAAGGTCGCCTGGGCGGACGCACAAGCCGAACTATGGGATTATGAACTCGTTCGACGTCGCGTCATTGCCGAACTGAAGACCGCATACTATGACCTTTATTTCGTTGAAAAATCACTTGAAAGTGTCGGCAAAACGAAGGACCTGCTTCAACAGGTTCTCAAAATTGCCGAGGCCCGCTATCAGGTGGGGAAAGCTGCGCAGCAGGACGTGCTCAAAGCTCAGACGGAAATCTCGATCCTGCTCGAGCGATTAGCGGTTTTAGAGCGGCAGCGGGCGACGACGGTTGCACGAATCAACTCGATCCTCTACCGCCCGCCGGACACCCCCTTAGGGAGACCGACTGAGGTGCGCAAGAGTGAATTCCCTTACTCGTTGGAGCAGCTTTATCAACTGGCTCTCCAGCGGTACCCGGAGTTGAGAAAGCAGGAGAGGATCATTGACCGGAGTCAGTACGCCGTCTCCCTGATGAGGAAGGAGTTTTACCCCGATTTTGGCGTCACCTTCCAGTATCTCCAGCGTCCGGCGATGCCAGAGATGTGGGGACTGATGGTGAATGTGAAAATCCCACTCTACTTCTGGAAGAGGCAACGACCAGCTCTGGAAGAAGCGGCGTCGGAGCTGGCTGCTGCCAAACAGACTCACGAACGGATTGCGGCGCAACTCCTTTTCCAGATCAAAGACCAATACCTGATGGCGACGACGGCCGAGCGACTCTTGCGACTGTATGGAGAAGGGATTATTCCACAGGCAACATTGACGCTGGAGTCCTCGGTGGCTTCCTATCAGGTGGGAACGGTGGACTTTCTCACGCTCCTCACCAATGTGATGACCGTCCTCACCTACGAACTGAACTATTACGAGCAACTGGCAACCTTCCAGAAATCGCTGGCTCAACTTGAACCATTGGTCGGTGTGGAGCTTGCTCGATGATTCTCAGCACACAGGGCGCAGACTTTCGAGTCTGCGGTCGTGCATAAACTCGAAAGCTTACACCACGTTTTCGGAGGAGATGGGGGCAATGGAAAAAAAGAGGATGAGAGATGATCGGCGGGGACTGTCCCGGTATATTGTCGTCCTGCTTCTCGTAATCGGGGCCGGCGTGGTCGGTTACAGCTTTCGGCAGGAGGTGAAGAAAACGCTGTTCAAACTGGGGGACCGAGCGCAGGAGTCACCCCAGGAGGTATACTATTGCCCGATGCACCCGCAGTACCGATCCGATAGACCCGGAGAGTGTCCTGTGTGCAATATGGCGCTGGTGAAACTCGACCCGGCTCAACCGGCTTCGGAGGCTGCACCGTCCGAGCGGCGCATTCTCTACTGGCAGGACCCGATGCACCCCGATTATAAATCCGATAAGCCCGGCAAAGCACCGGATTGCGGGATGGACCTGGTGCCGGTTTATGCCGATGAGGCTACGAGTGCAGGAAGTTTCCCACCGGGAACCGTCCGGATCAGCCCTCAGAAACAACAGCTCATCGGCATCACAACTGGCGAAGTGGCAACGGTTCCTCTCGCACAGACGATTCGGACGGTTGGTAAAGTCACCTACGATGAAACCAGGATCACCCGTATTCACCCGAAGATTGAGGGATGGATCGAAAAAGTCTTTGTTGATTACACGGGGAAGTTCGTACGGAAAGGGGAGCCTCTCGTCAGTCTCTATAGTCCCGAATTAGTGGCTACCCAGCAGGAGTATCTTCTGGCGCTTCGAGCCCGAGCATATCTCGGAAGAAGCTCGGTTCGGGAGATCGTCGAGAATTCGCTGTCTCTTCACGAAGCCAGCAAAAAGCGCCTGCTTCTTTGGGATATTTCCGAGGAGGAGATTCGTGAGATTGAGAGACGGGGAGAGCCGCTGAAGGCTCTCACGATCTATGCTCCGAGTGAAGGGTATGTCTTGAGTCGCAATGCTTATGAGCGTCAGCGGGTGACGCCCGAAACGGAGCTTTACACCATTGCTGATCTCTCAACCGTGTGGGTACTGGCTGACATCTACGAGTACGAAGCACCGATGGTGAAAATCGGGCAAACGGGTGTGCTGACACTGCCTTACTACCCCGGGAAGACCTTCAGAGGGACGGTGACCTATATCTATCCACAGGTGGATAACGTCACGCGAACGGTGAAAATTCGACTGGAATTTCCCAATCCTGGGCTTCTGCTCAAACCGGACATGTACGTAAATGTTGAACTGCGCGTTGACTATGGGCGACGTGTGGCCGTTCCGGAGGAGGCTGTTCTGGATTCGGGGGAAAAACAGATCGTTTTCGTGGCCCATGAAGGAGGATATTTCGAACCGCGCCGCGTTACACTGGGTCAAAAGGTCGGCAATTTTTTCATCGTGCTCGATGGGCTCAAGCCGGGGG
>DATLZR010000099.1 GCA_035573895.1 Blastocatellia bacterium
ATGCGGCCCGACACGCCACGTTGCAGCGGCTCTAAAGAACGAATAGCTCCGATGTCACAGCCGAGTTTCGTCCTGATCCACTGGCGCAACTCATCCTGGGCAATGGTTGCCTGCCAGCGAAAGAAATCCTGCGTGTCACGATCGGAATCGGGCAAAATCATCTCCCGCAAAGCGGGATCGGCCAGCGAGCAATACGCCGGAGGCTGACTCTCGATCCACAACCGTGCGTGTGCTTCCTCGGTCAGGGGTAAGGGAAACTCCGGAGGGAGTCGCTCCCCATCAAAACAGCCGCCGCGAAGATAGGGAATGTCTCGATCCTGCCAGGCCGTGGAGAACGCCTCAGTCATTCCACCGCAGCATTTGGAAAAGCGTGTATCGGCGACGTCACCTTCGCAGGCGAGGATGAGGCCGTGCGTTGACTGGACCGCTTCCTGAACGGCAGCCTGAGTGATCGGACCAATCCCGCGATACCGCTGACAATGGTCATCGGCGCACACGTCAAAATCGCTATGGCTTTCCCGATCGGTCCAGCGAACAATCTCGATGACATTGCGGCGTGATGGAACCGGTGTCGGGCCCGCACCGAATGAGGGCGACGGCGACTCCGGCGCCTGTCGCCTCCCCTGAGGCGTGGTCGCCATCTCTGCATCAATGGGTCTCCGCCGCCGAAGTTGCGCCACAATCCAGCTCCGCGAGATCATGGCGTGCGCTTTAAGCAGTTCCAGTGGCGACCGAGGATTCATCTCCGATGAGATGACGCTGGCCAGGTAGGATTCCAGGGGAATTTCGTTGAGAACGAGGCATGTCCCTGTCGGTTGAGCACGGAGGCGAAGGTGTCCCTCAAATCGCTCTCTTTCCTCCCGCTGCCAGTGAAAACCTCTGCCAATGGTGATATGCTCCAGGGCAAAAACACTGTGGGAGTCTTGGGGCACGAGGGTGAGTTCCGCACTGCTCTGGAGGAGCTTCCCCTGCACGTCATGCAGGTCAAGCCGGTCAGGGCCGATCGCGATCACCTGGTAGTGACCGGGGCCGAGAACTTTCGGACCGCAGGTGAATGGGCCTTCCAGGGTGATCTCGGCCCGCAGCACATCCCATTGCAGGCCGACGCGCAGCGTGGGTTCCACGGAATTCGTGATGAAAGGTGTTTGGGTCTCCACGCACCAATCGAGAGTATCGGGAGCGCGGCTGGCCTGAGGTCAGGGCGATCCGCACTCCCGCAGTGAATCGGTCGAAGCAAGCTTCGTTCAGGACGAAGCGGCCTGGCGTGCCGCCTCCAGGGCTGCTTCGTAATTGGGATGATCGGCGATCTCCTTGACGTACTCGACGTACCGTACCACGTCGTCTTTGTCCACGACGAAGATCGCCCGCGATGTCAGACGCAATTCTTTGATGAGCGTGCCATAGGCGGTGGCGAAGGAGGCGTCTCGATGGTCGGAATAGCACTTGACGCGGTCCACGCCGGCAGCGCCGCACCACCGCTTCTGAGCGAACGGCAGATCCATGCTCACGGTGAGGATTTCGACACCGGGCAGCTTGGCGGCTTCCTCGTTAAAGCGCCTTGTCTGCGCATCGCAAACCGGCGTGTCGAGCGATGGCACCGAGCTAATAATCCTCACCGTGCCGCTGGTTGAGCTGAAGCGAAACGGTGTGAGATCGCTGGTCAGCACGGTGAAATCGGGAGCTTTGTCGCCGGGTTTAATCTCCGGTCCCACGAGCGTCAACGGATTTCCCCGGAGCGTGACGGCTCCTGCGCGCTCTGTCATATCAATCCTCCTTTGTCCACAAGATTAGACTCGACGGCCCGCCGTCGAGAGGCTCTATTGTCGTATAGATCGGCAGAGATGGCAACCGGAGAGAGTTCCGAGCGGAGTGGGAATGGCCCGTGATCCCTTGGCGAAAGCCACAGAGCGCAGCCTGGCCTTCAGAGCGACGCCGGCAGGGCGCACGGTGTTATCCGAGAATGTGACACGAATTTCCAGTTGACACTGATGCATATCGGCTTTAGTATAGCAGGTGTCACAGTTGGGTGACCGGCGAGGTCAGCGAGATCGCCGGGAACGCAGGAAAAGAACCATGTCGAAACGATCGTTGCTTCAGGAAGGCGCTCAGTGTGACAACGGTCCCCGGGCTTTCAGCAGCATCGGGAAGCCACAGTCATTTGCCTCAACAGATGAGGGAAGACCACCTTCCGCAGGTGAAGCACCGAGTGCGGTCCGAGCGCAGGCGGGCATCCGCATCTGCAGGGGCGAATGGGCGGACATACCTGTCAAACAATGAATTCAAATCTCGCAGTTCCACATCAAAACCGGGAAATCCGAATTCAGGAGAGGAGACTATGAAGAGCTGGCGGTCTGCACGATTCTCACTGGTGGGGCTTCTCATCCTGGTTGTCGTCGCTGTGGTGCCAGTGGCCCTCACCGGATCCACCGGGAGCGACAAGTCCCTTTCATCGGGCAAGCGGGCGATCGTCCCCTCGCGTTCCATCACGCTTCACGCGCGTCATCGCGGCTGGCCGCGCCTGGCTTTTGATGATGCCGCCGATGAGGATGCTGACGCGGCAGCCCCTCCGGAGCTATTGCCCCGGCTGGCGGCGGAGCGTTCGAGCCCGCTCCCCCTGGCCGAGAGTGTAACGGTGACCGATCCCCGGTCGCTGGCTCGTGGAGACCTTAACGGGGATGGCGTCGGTGATTTGCTCGTCCTTTCCACCAGCGATGGTCACCGTCACCTCACCGTGCGATGGGGAGCGTCCCACGGGAAATTTGCGCCGGGACTGTCCTACGAGATTCCCGTGGCCGATCCGGTCGGTGAGGTGGTGGATGATTTCTCCCTCGATGGGATTGCCGATGTTGCGGTGGTGGGATCGCAGCAGGGGATGCTCCTAGTGAGTGATGGCGTCGGGGGATTCACTCAGGCCCTTACCTTCGCCACCGGGGAGAGAATTCGAGCTGTCACCGGTGGTGACCTCGACGGAGACGGTCGTCCCGATCTGATCCTCGTGGGAGAGGGACCGACTCGACTGGTTTTGCTCAGTGAGAGTGGAGCCAGTGGCTTCACCTCTGCCCGGACCGTACCCTTCGCTCCGGTGCGACAGGCCGCTCGGCCGCACGCTGTGCGCACGGCCGATCTTGACGCCGATGGATATCTCGATGTCATCGTTGCTACGGGTGGCGCCACAGCCGGTGTGACGATTTTCTTCGGCTCGGCCGATGGCGGCGTGCTTCCTCCGCTGGACCTCGATGTGCCCGCGACCGGCCAGCCGGTTGATCTGGCGGTGGCGGATTTTGATTTTGATCGGCTTCGAGATATCGTGCTCAGCACGCGGACAGGAGACGTGCTTCTCCTTCGGCAAAAAAGGAACCGCCATTTTGCGGTCTCGACAGCGGTGGCTCTGGGAGGAAGGCCGACTTCGCTCGTGACGGGACAGTTCGACAGCGATGGCTATCCCGATCTGGCGCTCGCCTTGCCTGGGGAAAATCGCGTTGTTGTGTTGCTCAGCGATGGGCAGGGGGGATTTTCGTCGCCCATCGTGCTCGATGTCGAGAGCGAGCCGGTCACGTTGCTCGCCGCCCGGTTCAATCGGGACGCGCTCGATGATCTCGCCATCGGCAAGCGGAGCGGTCGAGGTCTCGTCCTCGCGCTGACGTCCGCTTCGACCATTACCGTCACGACAACCGCTGACGTCGTCGCCGATGACGGCCAGGTATCACTCCGAGAAGCCATCACCATCGCCAATGAAAATCCCGGCCCGGACGTCATCGCTTTTAACCTTCCAGCGAGCGAAGCCGCCTCTGGTGTCTTCACCATCACGGTCAACGGTTCTCTCGGCCCCCTTCCTGCACTGAGCAGCGGAGGCACGACCATTGATGGGACAACGCAGCCGGGATTCGCTGGACGACCGATCATTGTCCTGAACGGACGAAGTGCAGGCCTGGCCGACGGACTCAAGATCACGTCGTCGCTGAATGTCGTTGCGGGGCTTGTCATCAATGGCTTCCTCGGCAGCGGCGTCAAGATCATCGTGGATCCTCCGGAATCGGGAACGGCCACGGGCAATATCGTCCGCGGATGCTACATCGGGACGGACGCCAGCGGACAGACGAGCGTCGGCAACGGGTTGTTCGGTGTCCTCATCACGCGCAATCGCACGCAGGCCAATACGATTGGCGGCACGACGCCAGCCGACCGTAACGTCATCTCCGGCAACGGCAGCAACGGGATCGAACTCGATTTCCCCACGTTTGGGAATCTCATCCTGGGCAACTACATCGGGACCACGGCCGATGGATCCCGGCCGCTTCCCAACGGAGGGGCGGGCATTTTCATCAGCGGCGCGCGCGACAACCAGATCGGCGGACGCGACCCCGGCGGGGGCAATGTTATCTCGGGCAATACCGGCAGCGGGGTCGAGATCGTGGGAGTGTCCGGTAATACCGTCGCCGGGAATTTCATCGGCACCGATGCCACGGGCACGCGGGCTCTCGGGAACGGATCCGACGGTGTCAGTATCAACGGCGATGCTCACAACAATACCGTTGGTGGGCTCTCCGCCGGAGCCCGGAACGTCATCTCGGGAAATTCGGCGAACGGAGTGAAGATCGCCCGGAGTCTGTCCAACGAAGTGATCGGCAACATCATCGGGACCGACCACACCGGCACAGCCGCCCTTCCCAATGGCGGCAGTGGAATCCTCGTCACCGCCGGTTCGCAAAATAACACCATTGGAGGAATTGATCCTTCGGCGGCGAACCTCATCGGCGGCAATACCGGCGATGGCGTCACGCTGGCGGGCGCAGCCGTGAGCAATATCGTCGCCGGGAACTTGATCGGGACCAACGACGCCCAAGGCACCGTCCGTCTCGGCAACTCGGGAAATGGCGTAAACATCATCGGGGCGCAGAACAATACCATACTGGGCAATACGATCGCCTATAACACGGGAGCGGGCGTGCAGGTCCTCAGCAGCGATACCGTCGTGAGTCAGGGCAATCGCATCTCCTGCAATTCCACTTTCGCCAACGGCGGTCTGGGCATTGACCTCAACGGCGATGGGGTGACGCTCAACGATGCCGGTGACCTGGATACCGGCCCGAACAAGCTGATGAATTTCCCCGTGGTGACCGAGGTGAGCCCGGTCGCCGGTGGGGTCGTGCTGCGCGGACGGCTCGATGGCGGCAATCCGGCGGGGGCGCGTGTCGAGGTTTTCCTTGCGGATCCCGACCCATCGTCCTTTGGCGAAGGGAAAGTTTGTCTGGCCCGCGAGGTCATCCCGGCCAGTGACGGCACGTTCGCGGTGACAATTGCCGGATTCTCAGCGGATCAGAAATTTACCCTGACGGCGACCGATGACAGCGGCAACACGTCAGAATTTTCCCGAATCGCTCCGCCGGTTGACAATGAGCCCCCGCTGGTGCGCGTCACGGCACCTAATGGCGGCGAACTGGTGATCGCCGGAACCGTGGTCGCCATCACGTGGGTCTCGTCCGACAATGTCGGCTTGCAAGCCCACGTTCTGGCGCTCTCGCTCGATAGTGGGCGCACCTGTTCGATCCCCATCGCCCGCGTGGGAGGTGATGTTCAGGCCTTCGCCTGGCGCGTTCCCGAAGATCTCACGTCGCCCTCGGCGCGCGTGTGCGTCACGGCTGTAGATCAGTTCGACAATCGAGCGACTGACATCAGTGATGGAGATTTCATCATCGCCCGCGAGGATCGGGAGCCGCCGCTCGTGCGCGTTCTCAGCCCCAATGGTGGCGAGACGATTGCCGCCGCCGGGCAGTTCCTCATTCGCTGGGAGGCCAGCGATAACGTCGGCATTGCGTCCTGCGATGTACTCTTCTCGGCGGATGGCGGAGCGAGCTTCAATCCCATTGCGGAACGGCTGGCGAGCGATGTCCGATCCCTGCTGTGGAATGTTCCGGCGAACCTGACGACGACGCGCGGGCGCATCCTCGTGCGCTGCCGCGATCTGGCGGGCAACCTCGGTCAAGACAATAGCGATGCCGACTTTTCCGTTGATAGCCGTGAGCCCACCGTCAGTGGCGTCACGGTGGAGGATTACAACGGTCCGGCAGTCTCCTTCCTGGCGCGAGAAACGATCACCATCCGCTGGACGGCATCGGATGACATCGCCATTGCCTTCCAGCGAATCGAACTCTCGCGCGATGGCGGCCAGACTTTCGAGCCCTTGCGCGATATGAGCGGCAATATCGTCGGCGATAACATTGCGCCCGAAGCCCGATCCTTCCGGTGGACGATCCCTGTGGGCACGCGAACCAATGATGGGCGCTTCCGCGTCACCGTCGTGGATCGGACCGGCAAGACGGGATCGGCGCTGTCGGCCCGCATCTTCATCATCAGCTCGCCGTACTAAAGGACTGTGCCGACTCCGTGGCCTGCTGTCGGTACACACACGCTTGAACGGTCTGCGCTCGGCGTCAAAAACCGAGCGCAGACTGTCTCCTCCGAGATATATGTGTGGACTTTCCCACCTGCGCGTGTGGGCGGAGGGGAAAGTTTGCGTTACGTCTTTCTCCTTGCTCGGCGGAACTCCCTGCTTCTGTCGAGAAGGGACCCGGATGGGGGTGATCGTCCGACCTCATCTGACGCCCTCGGACAACCCATGTGCTCATGCGCATTACGCAGCTCGAACTGAGTCACTTCCGCAATATCCAGGCCGAGCGATTCACTCCCGGACCGGGGATCAATTTTCTCATCGGTGACAATGCCCAGGGAAAGACGAGCCTCCTCGAAGCCATTTACGTGCTGGCGCGGGGACACTCCTTCCGCAGCCCGAGGGTGAGCGATGTCATCAGCTATGGAGAAACGCAAACCGTCGTCCGTGCCGTTGTCGCCAGCAATCAACGCCAGAAGGAGGTGGGCGTGGAGATTACCCCTCGCTCCCGGACGTTCGTCGTCAACGGCAAGCGCCAGCCGCTCGGTCGCTACCTTGGTCAGCTTGTCGTCTTCCTCTCCTCGCTCGAACGAATGGAGATCATCCGGGGCGAACCGGAGCACCGACGCCGATTCCTCGACGAAGGGATCGTGACGATTGATCCAACCTATGCGGCGACGCTCGACCGCTATCACCGCATTCTGAAAAACAAGAATCGTCTCCTGAAGATGGCATCCGAGAGCGATGAGCCCCATCGGTATACCGATCAGATTGAAGTGTGGAATGAGCAACTGGTTGAGGTCGGAACGATTGTTCACGAGAAACGACTGCGATACGTGCACGAGTTGAGTTGCGTCCTCGAAGGTCGCCTCTTTGGAGTGGAACAGATCACGCTTCGTTATGTCAGCTCGCTGGAGGCTCACGGGGATGTTCGGACCCACTACCGGGAGCTTTTCGCCGAGCGATTGCGGGTGCGCCAGCAAGCGGAAGTGGCCGTGGGATATGCGCTGGTGGGGCCCCATCGGGACGATCTGGAAATTCAATTTAATGGCCGGGATCTCAGACACTATGGGAGCCTCGGTCAACAGCGTAGTGCTCTGATAATTCTTGATTTAGCCCAGATGAGCGTCTATAATAAGGCGTTTGACGAAAGCGCTATTTTTCTCATTGACGATGTGGATGCCGAACTGGATCACCGGCGGATCGAGCGCCTGCTGGACCGGCTGGAGGGGCAGGGGCAAAGTTTCATCACTACCTCCAAACGGGAGGTGGTGGGACCGCCTTCTGCATGCCGACGGGTCTTTTTGCTTGAGGCAGGTCACCTGCGGCCGGAGGAAGCATCAGTGACCCCATCGCAACTGAAGAACGCGCCAAGTGCTTGATGTGGAGGGTGAGTCTATGGCCAGAAGCAAAAAGCAGATGACAGAGAAGGAAACGTCCGTTGTCGCTCAGGAGAGCAGTGCGCCGGCCGATGATGGGTATACGGCCAGCTCGATCACCATGCTCGAAGGACGCGAGGCCGTGCGCAAGCGTCCTCACATGTACATCGGGCCGACCAACGAGCAAGGATTGCACCACATGGTCTATGAGGTCGTTGACAACTCGATTGACGAGGCGTTGGCCGGCTTTTGTGACCGCGTGGATGTCATCATTCACGTGGACAATTCGATCACGGTGATTGACAACGGACGGGGAATTCCGGTGGAAAAGCATCCGACGGATAAGAAGGGTCGTTCGGCTGCTGAAGTCGTTATGACCGAGCTGCACGCCGGAGGCAAGTTCGATACCAACGCCTATAAGGTATCCGGCGGCGTGCACGGCGTCGGCGTCAGTTGCGTCAATTTTCTTTCCGAGTGGCTGCGATTGGAGATTTGGCGCGATGGGGGCGTTTACGAGCAAGAATATGTCCGGGGAGTGCCCACCGGCCCGCTCAAGAAAACCGGTGTGACGAAACGGCGGGGAACCAAGATCACCTTCAAACCGGATCCGGAAATCTTCGAGACGACCGAATTCAGCTTTGAGCTGCTGGCCCAGCGCCTGCGCGAGAAAGCGTTTCTCAACAAGGGCGTCTTCATCACTCTGACCGATGAGCGCACGACCCCCGAGAGGAGAAGCGAATTTCACTATCAGGGGGGAATCGCCGAATTCGTGCGCCATTTGAATAAGAACAAGAACGTGCTTCATGACGACGTCATCTCATTCGAGACCGAGCGTGATGGTGTATCCATTGAAGTGGCGCTCCAGTATAACGACACCTATTCGGAGACGGTTTTCTCCTTCGCCAACAACATCAACACCGTGGATGGCGGGACGCATCTGACGGGTTTTCGCACGGCTCTGACGCGCACGCTCAATCAATACGCCCAGACGATGGGCTTGATGAAAGATTTCAAAGAGAATCTCGTTGGTGAAGATGTGCGAGAAGGTCTGGTGGCGGTCATCAGCGTGAAGATCCCCCAGCCGCAGTTCAAAGGGAATGAGAAGCGCGAGCTGCTCAATCCGATTGCCGGGCTCGTGCAGTCGTTTGTCTCCGAGCAACTGGGGCTTTATTTTGAGCGATATCCCAAGGTAGCGAAGGCGATTTTGACCAAAGCGATAGATGCCGCTCGGGCCCGCGAAGCGGCGCGCAAAGCCCGCGACCTGACCCGTCGCAAAAGCGCGCTCGATGGAGGGAGCGGCCTGCCGGGGAAACTCGCCGATTGCCAGGAACGTGATCCGGCTCAGTGCGAGTTGTTCGTCGTTGAGGGAGACAGCGCCGGGGGCTCGGCCAAGATGGGACGCGACCGTCGCTTCCAGGCCATCCTTCCCCTCAAAGGAAAAATCCTCAACGTGGAGAAAGCCCGCTTCGACAAGATGCTCAGTCATGGGGAGATTCGCGCCCTCATCACGGCTTTGGGTACAGGTATTGGGAAAGATGATTTCGACATCTCCAAGCTCCGTTACCATCGAATCATCATCATGAGTGTGGATGGCGAGGAACCGGTCCTCGTGCGAAACCCCGAAGGCCAGATCCGTTCTGAAAAGGTCGGGGACTTCATTGATCGGCTCTTCGTCACTGGTGATGATCCCACGGCGTATGAAGTCCTCTGCTTCGACCCGAGGACAGGGGCCGTCCGGTTTAAGCCGATCCGATCCGTCATTCGCCATAGCCACGACACGCCTCTTTACGAAATCGAGACCGCCTACGGGCGGCGCGTTCGAGTCACCGGCGAACATAGCGTATTCGTCGCAGGAAGCGATGGAAAACCCCAACTCAAGCGGGGGGACCAGATCGGGGTGGGCGACCTGCTTGTCGTACCGGGATGGCTGCCCTTACCCGACCAGAACGATGAGCGACTCGACATCATGAAGCTCCTGGTCGAAGCCGAAAGTGATGTCGCGCATGGGCTCACGGCGCGTGGGCCGGGTATTGAGGAGTACTACCGGAAGAAGGTTCGCGAGGCTTATGCCCGGCAGTGGGATATGATCGAGCCTGGGGTTGACAGTGCAGCGGATGAGAATTTGCTCCGGACCAAGCGCCTCGGATTGGGGCTGAGCCTCGGCGAGGTGGCGACCGCTGCCGGCGTGCGCCAACCGGTAACGTGTTCCCGGTGGGAGAGTGGGAAGTCACGGCCAACGCGAGGCTCCTTTGTGCGGTATGTCACGGCGTTGCCCCTTGAGCCAGAGGCGATCTTCTCCCACGATCGGGCGGGTGAGAGCCGGCTGGATCACATCTGGACGGCTCAGTATCGGGGCGCGTCGAGGGATCGAGTCACGCCCTCCATTGACCTGGCGGAGTTAAGCCCGCAAGACCTTCCGTTGCTTGGAGAGGACGTCTGGTTGACGCCTCGACATCACGAGCATCTGCGAGTCCCGCGTTATCTCCCCGTGAACGAGGCCCTGATGATGCTTCTGGGATTCTTCCTGGCTGAAGGTTCGGTGAGCCGGCGTGCGGGCGTGCGGTTTGCCATTGGCCGGCGCAATGAGGCCCGTCTGCCGGAACTTGACGCCGCCGTGAGTGATCTATTTGGGATCAGGCCGACCTTTTACCGATCCTCCCGTCGGGTGGGCGAGCTTCGCATCGCCAATCGAGTGATTGAGGCTTTCTTCCGGGTTCTGTTTGGTCCCGGAGAGATTGAGTCGGGGTCGAAGCGGATTCCTGACCTTGTCTTTAATGTCCGACCTGAGCTTCGTCTTGCGTTCCTGCGCGGTTATTTCCTCGGTGACGGGACGATTGGAAAGGATAAGATTGCGTTCACGACCTCCTCAGAGCGGCTCGCCAGCGACCTCGCTTACCTGCTGCTGTCGCTTGGCGTGATGGCATCAATTTCGCGGCGGGAGCCATCGGGTCAAACGGGCGGGATGGCCCAGGGCCGACTGGCGCCACGCCCGGTTTATACCGTGACGATCAGTCACCGATCCGATCTGGCCCGGTTGGAATCGGTCTGGAGGGATCACCCGGCCGCCCCCACCCTGAGACAGCATTTGCGGGTCGAATCAGGCGCAGCCCGAGGGCCGGAGAAGGTGAGAAAACTGGAGGGCGATCTGCTGGGTTTGCCGGTGCGGGCCGTGCGCCAGGTCAGGCCGAGTCGCGGATGGGTCTACGATTTCTCCGTTGACGGGGATGAGACATTCATCTGCGGCACGGGTGGCGTTTGCTGTCACAATACCGACGCCGATGTTGATGGAAGTCACATCCGCACGTTGCTTCTGACATTCTTTTACCGGCAGATGCCGGAGCTGATCGAACGCGGACATCTTTACATCGCTCAGCCTCCTCTGTTCAAAGTGAAGCGCGGAAAAACGGAACGGTACGTCCGAGATGAAAAGGAAATGACCAGTTACCTTATGCGCAAAGCCGCCGAGGAAATTAAGCTCCTCTGCGGCAAGCGAGAGATCGAAGGCCGCGAACTGGCCCGCTGGTTGGAGAAGTTGGTCGAGTTCAACGGCTATCGAGAGAAGCTCGATCGCCGGTTGCACGACCGTCGGCTGGTAGAGATCGTCCTGGACGCCCTGGTGGGGAAGCGGGGCGTGTTGACGCCGGGAATGAGCCTTCATCGGTTGTTTGAGTCGGAGAACTCACTCTACCGGATCGCGAAGGTGCTGGATGAAGCCGGATACGAGACCGAGCTTGTGCAGGATGAAGAGCACGGACTGTATGGACTCGCCATCACCACCCTGGGCGGTGGTCGCGTCTACCTGGATTGGGAACTGGCGACGCGGATGGAGTTTCAAAAGGCCGTGGGACTTTACCGCGAACTGGCCGAAGTGATTGCGCCGCCGGTGAAAATCATCGAAAACGGCACGCCGCTCACCGTCTCGTCGCGGGACGAGCTTCTGGAGCGGGTCCTCACTATCGCCAAAAAGGATGTGACGATTCAACGCTATAAGGGCCTGGGCGAGATGAATCCGGAACAGTTGTGGGAGACGACGATGGACCCCGAGCGGCGCACCATTGTTCAGGTTCGCATCGAGGACGCCGTCGAAACCGACGAGATTTTCACCATTCTCATGGGTGACGCCGTGGAGCCTCGGCGCAAGTTCATCGAGGAGCACGCCCTCGACGTGCGAAATCTCGACATCTGAGCCCGCCTTTCGGAAGGCGTAACAGCTTCCCTGCGGGAAGCGTCGGCACGGGATTCACCCGTTGAACGAGGCGAGGCCCACCCTTTCTTGTTCTTGACGGTCCTCGAGCGGCCCCCTACACTTCTTGTTCATGCGTCGCGTGAGGATGTCGGGAGGACGATTTCTGCTGTGAACGGTGCTTGTGCCAACGGGGCGAGCGCAGCTCCGAGGGTTCTGGTTACCCGTGCGCATGGGCAAGCGGAGGAATTCGGAGCAGCCCTTCGTCGGTTCGGACTCGAGCCGATTTTTTTACCGACGATCGAGGTCACCGAGCCGGAGTCGTGGGAGGCGTGCGATCGTGCCATCGCCGAGTTGGCCGACTACACCGATCTGATTTTCACCAGTGCCAACGGAGTGCGCTTTTTCCTCGATCGCTGCCAGCGCTTTCTCGATGTGACTCTGCTCGCCGGCAAGACCTTTCACGCCGTCGGGATCAAGACACAAAGGGCCATCCAATCATACGGGTTCACCGTCAGTGCACTACCGGATCGGGCCACTGCTCGAGACCTGGCGGAGCGAATCGCCGCTCATCCGCAGTCGGTGGAGAAACGATTCCTTTTTCCTCACGGGGACCTGAGCGATGAGGCATGGGTTCACGAGCTGATCGCTCGTGGGGTGAGGATTGATCCCGTCGTCGTCTACCGAACGGTGAAGGCAAATGTCACCCCCGAACAGAGGGAAGCCGTCCGACGGATGCTCTATCGGGGAGAAATCGCGGTGGTGAGTTTTTTCAGCCCGTCGGCGGTGAGACATTTTCTCGATCTGTTTCCGGATTTTCTCCAGCGGGCAACGGCCCATATAGCCGTCATCGGAGAAACGACGGCGCGAGCCTGCCAGGCGGCGGGCCTGACGGTCACGATCCGCGCGGGAGAGACCCGCGACGAGGCCACCGCTGAAGCCCTCGCGCGATCCATCCGGGAAGCTCTCACCATTGCTCAGCCCATCGTCCGGGCGGAGCAGAACCCGGGACCCCGGAACGATCTTTTCCTTCGCGCCTGCCGCCGGGAGCCCACCGAACGCACCCCCATCTGGCTCATGCGCCAGGCCGGTCGGTATCTGCCGGAATATCGGGCAATCCGACAAAAGTACGATTTTCTCACCATGTGCCGGACGCCGGAGATCGCGGTCGAGGTCACGTTGCAACCCGTTGCGCGGTTTGGCGTGGATGCAGCCATCCTTTTTTCCGACATTCTCCTGGTGGTGGAAGCGATGGGGCTCACGCTGACCATCGAGGAGGATCATGGGCCGCGCATCGAGACGCCCCTTCGCAGCGCGACCGATATCGCGGCGCTCGTCGCTGCCGATCCATCGGAAAAATTGGGCTACGTCCTCGAGGCGATTCGTCTGACCAGGCGCGCACTCGATGGCCGCGTCCCCCTCATCGGATTCGCCGGTGCGCCCTGGACGCTCCTGGCCTATATGCTCGAGGGGAGCGGGACGAAAGATTTCCTTCGAGCCCGAACGTTTCTCTACTCGGAACCGCGACTGGCTCAGGCGGCGCTTGAGAAGATTGCTCATACGGTAGCGAATTTTCTGCTCGCTCAGATTGAAGCGGGGGCCGATGCCGTGCAACTGTTCGATACATGGGCCGGAATGCTGGCCTACGATCAATGGCGCGAGTTCGCCTGCGCGGCCAATCGTCAGGTCATCGAGAGCATCAAGGCGGTGGTGGGCGAGCGCGTCCCGGTGATCCTCTTTTCCAAAGGAACGGGAGCGTGGATCGAGGAGATGCTCGACACGGGCTGTGACGTCGTGAGCCTCGATTGGACGGTGGATCTCGGTTGGGCTCGTGCCCGCGTGCGAGACCGAGCAGCCCTGCAAGGGAATCTCGACCCGGTGATTCTCTTGGCCCCGCCGGAGCGGGTGCAGGAAGAGGCGCGGAAGGTCCTCACTCGATTTGGGCCGGGACATGGCCACATCTTCAATCTCGGTCATGGGGTTTTGCCTTCGACCCCGCTGGAGAATGTGGGCGTGCTGGTGGAAACCGTCAAGAGTGAAAGCCCGAAGTATCACGGCTCCGAGTGTCGCCCCGAGCGCGCGAGCGCCGACAGGGTGTGAAAAGAGTCTCCGTCGGCGACGGAGACGGAGGTTGCTGAGCCCGGCATCCGGGCCATGAGCAGGAGAAAACGATATGAGCGCCGTTGAAACGGTTGACCTCGAGATGCTGAAAAAATATAACCGGCCGGGGCCGCGATACACGAGTTATCCTCCGGCTCCCGCCTTCACCTCCGCCTTCGGGCCTGACGACTTCCGTCGAGCGCTCGAAGAAAACAACGCCTCGGGATCAACGGCGGATCTCTCGCTCTATTTCCACATCCCGTTTTGCGACACGCTCTGCTACTTCTGCGGCTGTACCATGCTGGTGACGCATCGCCCGGAAACGATTCGCCGCTATCTCGATCACATCAAGCGAGAGATCGAGATGGTTCGCGCCTTCATCGCTCCCGGTCGTCGGGTGACACAACTGCACTGGGGTGGGGGGACGCCCTCCTACCTCTCGCCGGATGAGATCCGGGAGCTGGCCGGATTTATCAACGACCGATTCGAATTCGTCGAGGATGCAGAAATCGGCGTCGAGATTGATCCCCGGGGACTGACCTACGACCACATGAAGGCGTTCCGGGAGATGGGGTTCAATCGCATCAGTATGGGCGTGCAGGATTTCGATCCTCGCGTGCAGGCGGCCGTCAACCGAATCCAGCCGGAAGAGATCACCTGTCGAGCGATCGAGTGGTCGCGGGCGCTCGGGTTTGTGAGCATCAATCTCGATTTCATCTACGGGCTGCCCTTTCAAACGCTGCAGTCGTTTGAGCGCACCATCGAGAAGATCATCGCGCTTTCGCCCGACCGCATCGCTGTGTTCAATTTCGCCTACGTCCCCTGGCTCAAGCCCCATCAGCGCCTCATCAAGAAGGAGGATTTACCTGCGCCGGAAGTGAAGCTCCAGATTCTCAAAATGACAATTGAGCGGCTGACCGAAGCGGGCTACGTCTACATCGGCATGGATCATTTCGCCAAACCCGACGATGAGCTGGCCGTGGCGCAGCGGGAGAAGACGCTCTATCGCAATTTCCAGGGATATTCGACGCGGGCCGGGGCCGATCTTTATGCCTTCGGCATGTCAGCCATCAGCCAGTTCCAGAACATCTACGCTCAGAACCTCAAGGAGCTGAAGGAATACTACGCCCGCCTCGATGCGGGGCAATTCGCCACGGCCGTTGGCTATCGGATGACTGAAGATGACATCATCCGTCGCTACGTCATCATGCGGCTCATGTGCGATATGGAGCTGACGAAGATCGAAGTGGAGAATCGCTTCGGCATCATCTTCGACGACTACTTTGCTGATGCGCTGGAAAAGCTGGAGGAATTCGTCGAGGATGGCCTCGTCGAGGTGACCACGGATCGCATCGTTGTTCACCGGATGGGGCGACTCGTCATTCGCAACATTGCCATGTGTTTCGATGCTTATCTGGAGAAGATGATGAGGGAACGGCCCATCTTCTCCCAGACCGTTTGATCTCATGGAGATGTTCCCGCTGGCGACCGTGCGCCGTGGAAACGCTGGCGCCTCAGAAGGCGGTGAGAATACTTTCTGACTCACGATGCCTCCGAACGCGGTCATTTTGCTCAATCTGGGGGGGCCGGATACACTGTCGGCGGTGCAGCCCTTTCTCGTGAATCTCTTCTCCGACCCGGACATCTTCCGCCTTCCTCTGGGAACGGTCGTGCAAAAGCCGCTGGCCCGAATCATTGCTCGGTGGCGAGCCCCGCATGTCGCCGAGCACTATCGAAGAATCGGAGGCGGCTCGCCGATCCTGGCTCACACGCGGGCGCAGGCACAGAGATTGGCCGAGAAGCTCGCCCCTGTTCTCGATGCTGCCGTCTACGTCGGCATGAGGTACTGGCATCCTTTTATCCGGGAGGCGATTGATCAGGCCGTGCAGGAGGGGGCTCGCCGACTCATCCTGCTACCACTCTATCCCCAGTTTTCCTTCACCACCACGGGTTCGAGCCTGCGTGAGGTCGAGCGACTCATCGAGGAGAAACGCCTGACTTCCATCGAGCGCGTGACGATACGGAGTTATCCGGATCATCCGCTCTATGTCCAGGCGGTGGGTGAGCGCATTGTGGAAGCGCTGCGCGAGTTTAGCGATGACGAACTGATGCGCTGGGGTCTAATTTTCAGCGCTCACGGTGTGCCCGTTCGGTTCATCACCGATGGCGATCCGTATCTCGCGGAGACGCAACGATCGGTGGCAGCGGTGCTCGATCATCTGCGGCATCGGCCAGAGGTTGCCCTGGCGGTGAGCCGCGCTCAGACCATTCTTTCTTTCCAGAGCAAGGTAGGTCCGCTGAAATGGCTGGAACCCACGACGGTGGACGCCGTGAAGCGCCTCGCCGAGGAGGGTATTGAGAACCTTGTCGTCGTTCCCATCAGTTTTGTCTCGGATCACGTTGAAACGCTTTATGAGCTGGACATCGAAGTGAGAGAAATCGCGCATCGCTTCGGGATCAAAAAGTTCGTCCTCGTGCGGGCGCTCAACGACTCCGACACCTTCGCCGAAGCGCTCAAGGCACTTGTTCTCGAAGCCATCAGCCATGATGCCTGAAGTGGTCATCATCGGTGCCGGCATTTCCGGTCTCACGGTGGGATTTTTCTTGAAGAAGGCGGGATGGGCCCCGCTCATTCTGGAAGCTGACGCCGAGGTGGGCGGGACGATGAAGAGCCGTCTCATTGACGGGTTCCTCGTAGAATACGGCCCCAATAGCGCCCTCGAAACGACTCCATTATTTCGCCAGCTCTTCGAGGAAACGGGAATCAGTAGCGAGGTCACTTACGCAAATCCTGCGGCGTCGCGCCGGTATATTCTCCGCGACGGTCGGCTTCATCCCCTCCCGCTTCATCCGCTGGCGTTTCTCCGCAGCTCCCTCTGGAGCTTTCGAGGAAAGGTCCGGGTTCTCATGGAACCCTTTCAGCCCCGGGGTCAGGTCGAGGAATCGGTGGCTCAGTTTGTCCGTCGGCGGCTCGGGCAGGAATTGCTCGACTACGCGATCAACCCATTTGTCGCCGGAGTCTATGCCGGCGATCCCGAGCAGCTCAGCATTCGCTACGCTTTTCCCAAGGTATTCGCCCTCGAAGAAAAGTACGGGGGATTGATTCTCGGTGCTCTCCGTGGTCGAAAGGAACGCGCCCGGCGCGACGAGACGGCCAAAGTGTCGGCAGCGATGTTTTCCTTCCGTCAGGGAATGGGCACCTTGCCGCGCGCGCTGGCGTCGTATTTGAGCGGGACGATTCGGTTGAAAACAACGGCTCGGGCGATCTCTTTCTCCGAGGGGAGGTTTCTCGTTGCTGCCGAGTGTGAGGGGAAGGCGGAGACGATCCCGGCGGACATTCTCGTCGTCTCCACTCCGGCTTACCGAGCAGCGGAACTGGTCCGAGGTCTCTCGGAATCACTTGCAGAAACACTCGCCCGAATCCCCTATCCTCCGGTGGCGGAAGTCGTCTTCGGGTATCGCCAGGAGCAGATGGGAATTCCCCTTGATGGGTTCGGTTTCCTGGTGCCGGAAAAGGAACGACGACGTGTTCTGGGAACAATCTGGAACTCGGCCATTTTCCCGAATCGTGCTCCGTCAGGATATGTGGAACTGACCACCTTTGTCGGCGGTGCTCGCTCGCCTGAACTCGTCGGCGTGAGTGATCGGGAATTGATCGAGATCGTCGCCGGGGAACTGGCCGAGATTATGAAGATTTCCGGCCGACCCGACTTCGTCTACATCACCCGATGGGACCGGGCAATTCCCCAGTACACGCTGGGCTACGGCCGGGTTCTGGAAGCCCTTGAGGGAGCGGAACGGTCCTACCCCGGGCTCTATTTTGTGGCGAATTATCGGGGGGGGATTGCCGTGGGCGATTGCGTTCGCAGCGCCCGTGCAACGGCCGAACGAATCGAGCGCGGCCTTGCAGGAAAGACTTGACGCCGGCGGAAGCTCCGGGTGTATAATGAAGCCGCTCCGTATGGGGCGCAACTTCTCGAGACATCGAACAAAGCTTATGACTCGTTTTCCCGGTCCGTCAATCGGACCCTAAAACCCAATCCTGCGTGAAGGAGGGAGGTTATGAAGAAGGTCCTTGCGATTGCGACGCTCTGTCTCTTGATGGCGGGTGTGGTCGCGGCAGCCCAGCAGCAGGAGAAAACTGCCCCGAAACCCGCCCTGAAGACGCATACGGGTGAGGTCGTCTCCGTTGATACGACGAAGAACGAGATCGTCATCAAGCAGCGAACCGGAAAGGAGATGACCTGTCCCCTGGCTGCTGATGTCAAGATCACCAAAGCGCGAAAACAAATCTCGCTCGCCGACGTCAAGCCGGGGGATCGCGTCACCTGCCGCTGCGATGAATCGAGCGGCAAGTGCAGCATCAAGTCCATCAGCGTGCGAGCGGCAGCAGAGACAAAGTCCTAGCTAGAGATTTCCACCCGCTGAGGCGGGTCAGCATCTAGAGGGAGCGAAAGCACGCGGATGCTTCGCTCCCCCTCGGAGCCCTGACCCCATGCCCGTTTCCCGCCGGAATCATGTAGCAGGAGGAAGGCTTTTCATTGCATCGTGCTCGGAAAGTGTTAAATGTTAAATCGGAGCGCGACTTTTCCGGTTTGCTGCCGCACGAGGGCGGGAAAGTCTGTGCCGCAAATATGGCGGGCTTCCCGGTTGAGGAACCGGCGTGAGTGGGAAAGCCTGCGCTCCCTTTTTCGGAGGCGTGATGCTCTTCAAGACGCTGAGCGCAGCAACCTACGGGATTGATGCCTATATCGTTGAGGTTGAAGTGGACCTCTCTCCCCGTGCAGGAGATCAGTCCCAGAGCGTCTTCATCATGGTCGGATTACCCGATGCCGCCATTCGAGAGAGCCGCGAGCGCATCCGGGCAGCCATCACCAATTGCGGCTACTTTTTCCCGGTTCATCGGGTGACGGTAAATCTGGCTCCCGCCGACATCAAGAAAGAGGGATCGAGCTTTGATCTGCCCATTGCCGTCGGGATTCTCGGGGCCAACGGATATGTCGAGGGAACTGCTCTCGGTGATACGTTGCTCACGGGAGAGCTGTCTCTGGATGGTCGGGTGCGCCCGATTCGAGGAGCCTTGCCGATGGCTGTGGCGGCCCGCAGTCGAGGCATCCGGCGCATGATCTTGCCAGAAGAGAACGCCCGCGAAGCCGCCGTGGTGAGCGGCCTGGAGATCTTTCCGGTTAGGACCCTAACTGAGGTCATGGAGATCGTGACGGCGCGGTCGGTCCCTGCACCGCTTCGCCTCGATGTCAATGAACTGCTGGCCGACATCAATCAATACCCGGTGGACTTCAGCGAGGTCAAAGGCCAGCTCCATGCCAAACGGGCGCTGGAGATTGCCTGCGCCGGAGGCCATAACATTCTCATGATCGGCCCGCCAGGCAGCGGAAAAACCATGCTCGCCAAGCGCATTCCCACGATTCTGCCTCCGCTCACCTTTGAAGAAGCCCTCGAGGTGACCAAGATTCACAGCGTCATGGGTATGACCGATACCGGAGGTCTCGTCGTTCGCAGGCCTTTCCGCGCACCGCATCACACCATCAGTGATGCTGGCCTCATCGGAGGAGGAGCCATTCCTCGACCGGGAGAAGTAAGCCTCGCCCACAACGGCGTCCTCTTTCTCGATGAGCTGCCGGAATTCGATCGCAATGTGCTGGAAGTTCTTCGTCAGCCGCTCGAGGATGGGAAGGTGACGATCTCTCGAGCCGCTCTGTCTTTGACCTTTCCGGCACGGTTCATGCTCGCGGCCGCGATGAATCCCTGTCCCTGCGGTTACTGGGGATCATCGCTTCGTTCCTGCCACTGCACGCCGCTCATGATTCAGCGATACCTGTCGAAGATCTCCGGTCCTCTTCTGGATCGCATTGACATTCACATTGAGGTTCCCACGGTTCGCTTCCGCGAGCTGGCAACCGATTTTCCCAGTGAAAGCTCGGCGGCCATCCGCGAACGCGTCGTGCGAGCCCGTCAGCGACAACTGGAACGCTTCAGCGGTGACGGCATCTATTGCAACGCGCAAATGACGCCTCGACTGATTCGCAAATACTGTCGCCTGGATGACGAAGGACAGCGCATTCTGGAGAATGCGATTACTCGCTTGGGATTATCCGCCCGCGCTTATGATCGTATTTTGAAAGTTGGCCGCACCATTGCTGATCTTGAAGAAAGTCAGGACATCGCGGCTCACCATATCTCGGAAGCCGTCCAGTATCGAAGCCTCGATCGGAATTACTGGACCTGATCCCCAACGCATTTCGTGTATTGAGGGGACATCGGGGGAGGCCTCCAGGCGAGAGACGTTGACCCATCTCTGTCCTTGTTTGTTTGGCCGACGTTTTCCTCTCGTCAGAGGAGGGCCTGACCTTTCGTCGCTTGGGCCAGTGTCTCCTCCACCACTCAAGTTCGCGTGAGGGCGAGTCGCCTCCAGGTAAAGAGCTGCCCGATCTTGGATCACCGCTGAAATCAGCTCGTCGTACCATTCTCTCCGGCACCGGCTCCAATGGCGTGCCTGTGCCCGAGGCGAAGGCAGAGCATGCTAATCGGGACGTTTGCACGACCTCTGAAAATGAGGGCATACTGATCCCCCTGGTAGGACGAAGGCGACCCTCGGGGAACAGTGACGCCCTCCCCTTGGTCGAAGAGATGACCCCTTGGGTTTTCTTCCCCCGTAAGTCGCCGTTCAGCTGGCGGGGAATTATTCCGCTTCGCGTTTTTGCCGGCGCCGACTGCGCTTACGCGCCAGAGCCGATTTCAACCGGCGCTTTTCGCCCGGCTTGAGGTAGTAGGAATGCTTCTTGATCTCTTTGATGATGTCTTCTTGTTGGACCCGGCGCTTGAAGCGCCGGAGTGCCATTTCGATTGACTCTCCTTCATTGACGACAATCAGGGCCACTCTCGTTCCAACACCTCCTATGCAAATCTCCTTCGCGAAAAAGGACTATGATTCAACCGAACCGGTGACGTCTTGTCAAGCGCGGCTCATGACGATTCTTCGTAATATTTTCGCCCGCGCAGCGACTCGGGCAGACACTCCATCGCGGCATCGGGATCGCCCGGGGCATAATCGTGGGCGTATTTGTACCCGTTCCCATAGCCGATTTCCTTCATGAGTGGCGTGATGGGATTGCGGAGGTGCAGAGGAACCGGCTCGCGCAAGCTCTCCAGAGCATCGCGTTGAGCCGCTCGATACGCGCGAAGGACGGCATTTGATTTCTTCGCGCGGGCGAGGTAGATCGTCGCCTGCGTGAGCGCCAGTTGCGCTTCCGGCAATCCGACGAAGTGAACGGCCTGCATGGCGGCGACGGCCTGAACCAGGGCCTGCGGATCGGCCAGCCCGATATCTTCCGACGCCAGGATTACCAATCGGCGGGCGATGAACAGGGGATCCTCGCCCGATTCCACCATCCGAGCCAGCCAGTAGAGGGCGGCATCCACATCGGAATGGCGCACCGATTTGATGAAGGCGGAGACCAGATTGTAGTGTTGCTCGCCGCCTTTATCGTAGAGGAGCAGGGGGCGTTGAAGCGCATCGGTCAACACTTTCTCCGTGACCTGAAGCGTTCCATCCTCCTGCCGGTCAGCGAGGATGACAGCCAGCTCCAGCGTTGTGAGCGCCACGCGAGCATCGCCCGAAGCGGCGACGGCTATGGCATGAAGGGCTTCATCGCTGATGTGAATCTTCTCTCGCCCCAGCCCGCGTTCCTTATCCGCCAGCGCCCGTGTGAGCACGGTGACGAGGGCTTCGACCGAAAGCGGCTTCAGAACAAACACCTTCGTCCGCGACAGCAGCGGAGCGATCACCTCGAAGGAAGGATTCTCCGTCGTCGCTCCAATAAACAACACATCGCCGCGCTCAACAAATGGCAGGAAAGCATCCTGCTGAGCTTTGTTGAGGTGATGAACTTCATCAACGAAGAGAAGAGTTCGTTGATGATACACCCGACGGCGGGTCTCGGCGGCGATCATGGCGTCGCGGATCTCTTTGATCGTACTGAGAACGGCGGAGAAAGCGAGGAAATGGGCTTTGGTCGCCGATGCGATCAGGCGGGCGAGCGTCGTTTTACCCGTCCCCGGTGGTCCCCACAGGATGAGCGACGTGAGCCGATCCTCTTCAATCATGCGGCGTAACGGAGCCGAGGGACCGACCAAATGTTCCTGTCCGAGCACCTCGTCCAGCGTCCGAGGACGCATCCGCTCGGCCAATGGCCGCACATCCCGTTCAGGTCCCGAGGGGGCCTCCGGGGGAAAGAACTCTGCTTGTTCCGGAATCGCCATCCTCATGCCGAGGAGGAACTCGCGCCGGATTCCGTTGACGAGGCCGTGGCCGAAGAAGCTTCCGCTTCCCGGGGTGTCTCCGCTTCGGTCACTCGGAGTCCCGCCAGTTCCTTCTCACGGATCCGGGCCTTTTTGCCCCGGAGCTTTCGCAAATAGTAGAGTTTGGCCCGACGGACATCGCCGCGCCGCACGACCTCGATGTGATCAATCACCGGCGAGTGCAGGGGAAAGATGCGCTCCACGCCAGTGCCGAAACTGACTTTTCGGACGGTGAAAGTCTCGCGCAAGCCACCGTGCTTCCGAGCGATCACCACGCCCTCAAACGCCTGAAGACGCTCCTTATCGCCTTCCTTGATCTTGACGTAGACGCGCACCGTGTCACCCGGAGCGAAGTCCGGGATGTCCGAGCGTAGTTGATCCCGTTCGCAATCTGCCAGAAGCGATTGGTCCATAATCCCACTCCTTTCGCGCTCGAGACCCCCCTGATGCTGGGGGCTTTTGTCCGCTTTCTTTAATGATCCCAAAAGCCACCATTTTAGCCCGTTGAGGACGGATTGTGAAGTTCTTTCCTCAGTTCCTCAAGCAGTGCGCGGTCTTCGTCATTGAGGCGGGCGCGCTCGAGCAGGTCCGGGCGATACCGCAGCGTTTTCTCCAGGGCTTTGCGTCGGCGCCATCGGGCAATGGCAGCATGGTCACCGGACAAAAGGACCTCCGGTACACGATAGCCGCGAAACTCCGCGGGCCGCGTGTAGTGCGGATGATCGAGAATTCCTCCCTGGCCGGGAGAGAAACTGTCTCGCGCCGCCGACGTCTCGCGTCCCAGCGAGGCCGGTTGGAGTCGGGTCAGTGCATCAACAAGCACCATCGCCGGAATCTCTCCGCCGGTGAGAACATAATCGCCAATGGAAATTTCGTGCGTCGCCAGGTGCTCGGCCACACGCTCATCCACACCCTCGTACCGCCCGCAAATCAAAATCACCCACCGATATCGAGCCAGCTCTTCCACCAGACTCTGGGTCAGCGTGGTTCCTTGAGGGGACAGCAAAATGACGGCTGTCGTCGCCCGATCCACTGCGCCCCCGACGAGTGATTCTACCGCCCGGAAAATGGGTTCGGGTTTGAGGACCATTCCTTCACCACCGCCGAAAGGCCGGTCATCAACAGTTCGATGTTTGTCCTCGGTGAAATCGCGCAGATCGTGGATAAATACCTGGATGATCCCCTGCTGCCGCGCACGCCGGATAATGCCGTGTTCAAACGGCCCGGTAAACATATCGGGAAAGATGGTGAGAATATCAAACCTCATAGTCCAGCAGGTGAGCGACGCACGGGATGGAAATCCATTTGCTGCCGGTGACAGTGATCGCTGATCTGCTCGGGGATGACCTCAAAGCGATGCATCGGAGCGATTCAGTTCCAGCAGTCCCTCAGGCGGATCAATCACGATGAGCCGGGCAGCCACATCTACTGTCGGACAAATCGTCGTCGCAAACGGAATGAGATGGTGATGACCATCCTGGCCGATGACTTCCAGAAGAGGAACGCCCCCGGTCTCCAGCACATCGTGAACACGACCGACCGTCTCGCCGGAGGTCGTCCTGACGGTGCACTCCAGCAACTGGTAATGGTAGAACGTGTCCGGATCGGGGGAGGGAGAAGGGTCTGGCGGAGCTTTCACCCAGCTTCCGCGCAACCGCTCTGCTTCCGCCCGCGTGCGACAGCTGCGGAACAGAAGCAAAACCTGATGTCCGGAGACGCGAGCCCGCTCCAGTTCCAGATCAAAGGACTCTCCCCGAGGCGTTTCCACCCGCAGACGCTGAAGATCGGTCCACCGGTCAGCTCGATCCGTCAGCGCATCGGCCACTACTTCGCCACGAATTCCTCGTGGTTTGATGATCCGAGCAATGGCGATCAGCTCCGGCGCGTCCCTCATTCGAGAATTTCAAGCACGAAGCGCTTTTTCAGCTTCATCCCGGCAGCTCCCAAGATGGTGCGGATAGCTCGGGCAGTCCGACCTTCTTTACCGATGACCTTTCCCAGATCAGCAGGAGCAACTCGCAGTTCCAGAACGGTCGTGGCTTCGCCCTCGACTTCCTTCACCTCGACTTGATCAGGGTAGTCCACCAGCGCTTTAGCGATCATTTCAACCAGATCCCTCATCTTCATAGCCGTCACCTCCCGATTCTCCCTGCGCTCTCATCCGTCGCTACGTGTTAGGCGCGAAGGAACTCACCCTTGATCCCCCTGAGTGGAATCCGTCGAAGCGAAGCCGGTGCCTGCGCACAATGTCGCTGTCGCGAGGGTTAATTGCTGACCCGCTTGATCAGCCGCCGAACCGTCTCCGTCGGCTGGGCTCCCTGAGCGAGCCAGTAGTTGAGCCGCTCTCGGTCAATCGTCACGGCTGCCGGCTGCTTCAACGGATCATAGTGGCCGATGACATCAATACATTTACCATCCCGTTTTGACCGCTTCTCGGCCACCACAATTCGATAGAAGGGCCTTTTCTTGGCCCCCATTCGCATCAATCGTATTGCTACCAACGCCCCAACCTCCCTTCTATTATAGTGTGTCGCTGGTAAAAGTCCACCAAAATGTGTCTTTTTCCTGAAACAATCGTCAATGAGAATTTTGCCCCCTATCGCGGCTTCTTTTTCCTCTTGGGCTTCTGCTTCCGCCGTTTGGCGCCAAACAGCCGCCCCAGTGTTCCTTCGTTCCACTGACGGATCAACCGTCGCATCTCCACATACTGATCGAGCAGGGCATTGACGTCCTGCACGGTGGTGCCGCTGCCTCGGGCAATGCGCTGACGCCGCCGTCCGTCAATGATGCGGTAATCCCGCCGCTCGGCCGGCGTCATCGAGTTGATGATCGCTTCGGTCCGCTTCAACTGGCGCTCCATCTCGGCGACTTGCTCCGGCGTCGGCTTGGTCAACCCGATGCTCCTCAGCAGTTCCGAGGGGAGGAGTTCGAGCAGCTTTCCCATCGAGCCCAGCCGTCGGGCCATTCGTAATTGATCGAGGAAGTCCTCCAGCGTGAACTCATCCTGCCGGAGCTTCTGCTGCAAAGCCAGGGCTTGCTTGGCATCCACCTCCGCCTGAACCTTCTCGATGAGGCTCAGGACATCGCCCATGCCGAGGATGCGGGAGGCGATCCGATCGGGATAAAATGGCTCCAGCGCGTCGTACTTCTCGCCAACGCCGATGAACTTAATCGGCTGGCCGGTCACTGCCTTAATCGAAAGGGCAGCGCCCCCGCGCGTATCGCCGTCCATCTTAGTGAGGATGACTCCGGTCAATCCCACACGGCGGTGAAACTCCTCAGCGCTGCGAACAGCATCCTGGCCGGTCATGGCGTCAGCCACGAGCAGAATTTCCACCGGCAGCATCTCCCGTTTGAGCCGTTGCAGTTCGGTCATAAGCTCGTCGTCAATGTGGAGCCGCCCGGCCGTATCCACAAGCAGCGGATCAAACCCGCTCAACTCAGCATGACGACGCGCCTGCCGACAGAGTTCCAGCGGATCGTTTTCGTCCGTTCCGTTAAACACGGGACAACCCACCGCCTTGGCGATTATGGCCAGTTGTTCGCGCGCTGCCGGGCGATAGACATCCGCCGATAGAAGCAGCGGGTGTCGTCCCTGCCGGGTGAGCCACAGGGCGAGCTTTCCCGTCGTCGTGGTCTTGCCTGACCCCTGGAGCCCCACTAGGAAGACGACGTTGGGGATTCGCCCGGTGAGAAGCAGCCGCGTTGATGTCCCCCCCAACATCTCCACCAGTTCATCATAGACAATCTTGACAACCTGCTGGGCCGGCGACAGAGCGGCAAGCACATCTTGACCGATAGCCTTCTCGCGGACGCGCTCGATGAACTGCTTGACCACCCGAAAGTTGACATCCGCCTCAAGAAGTGCCAGTCGAATCTCTCGCAGCGCCTGGTCCAGGTGCGCTTCGGTTAGCTTCCCCTGGCCGCGCAGATCACGAATGACCTTTTTGAGCTTCTCCGATAGCGCGTCGAACATACAATCCACTGTTGAGAATTGCTCTCACCGAGCGAAAAGGCAAAGCTAAACCGCGTCCGGGAAATTGTCAAGACACCCCCGATGAAGGCCGGGTTCCCGGCGGGTTTCATAAACCGCGATTGCCGTGGCGTTTCGGCGACTGGCAAATATATTTTTCGCGCCTCTGTCTCTCTACCGAAAAGCAGCGGCGGTCGCAGAAGGCCCGAATTCACAGCAGTAGGATGCTAACCCCTTTCAGACGATTCCTTGCCCGGAATTCCTGCGATGAAGGGTCTTGCCGCCACTTCAGCAGGTACGTTCTCTTGCCCCTTTCCACTCTTTCTCACCGCCTGGCCTGGGCACAGAGCGCATTGAAATCGCTACTGTCCCGATGCTCGGACTACGCTGTGCACGCCCATTTGTTCGCACGGCTGTTTGACCCTTAGTCCCCAATCTCGAGCCCCACGCTGAGAACGGAAGTAGGTGATGGTGGTGGGCGACATGCAGAAATGCTCCGGCAACTCGTCGTATGGTGGTTCCTGTGACTAAAACCATCACATGCGAACAATAGGGGGACGGGGCTGCGTATTGATTCCAGTCGGTGTTGAAATAAGCAGCGGGCTTGCTTATGATCTTAGCCCGTTTCATCTCGCATCAGTCAGGAGGTAAGGAAATGGGCCAGTACGTGAAGGTTGCGACCGTTGATGAGATCGCTATCGGGCAGGCTAAAGTGGTCGAAGTGAGCGGCCAACGGATCGCGATATTCAATGTCAACGGAACGTTCTATGCCATTGATGATACTTGTCCCCATCGTGGAGGGCCGCTGTCGGAGGGATTCACCGAGAATGAGGAAGTAACCTGTCCCTGGCATGGGGCGCGGTTTCGGTTGACGACGGGCGAAGTGCTCTCACCGCCGGCTACCCGGGGCGTGCAGGTCTTTGCCGTGCGCGTTCAGGGAAACGATGTCGAGGTCGAAGTCTGAGATGCGCAAGGTGTAGCGGGTGCGTTTGAGCGGGCGATGAAAAATAAATAAAGCAGGGCCTCTGTGTCGGAGGACGTGTCGAAAACCCTCGTGACAGTGCCCGTCAGAGGCACGTGAAGGGACAGAGCGGCGCTGTGCTCTTCACAGGAATGCCTGACCGAAGGAGGTGAAGACCAGGATGACGACGCCGGTGCGTTTCACTGATCGGTTGTGGAGCGAGATTGCACCCATCTTCGAGGCGATTCTGGCGCACCCGTTTATCGCCGGCCTCACTAGCGGTCAACTTGAACGCGACCGGTTTCTTTTCTACGTCGTGCAGGATGCCCTCTATCTGAGAGAATTCGCACGGGCGCTTTCGGTGGCAGCGGCCAAAGCTCCACGCGAGGACTGGATCATCCTGCTCAATGATCATGCGGCCGGGGCACTCCGGGTCGAGCGAGCGTTGCATGAGGGATTCTTTCGGGAGATCGGCCTGACGGAGGAAACTGTGGCTTCCACCCCGATGGCTCCAACCAACGTGGCCTACACGAGCTATTTGCTGGCTGTCGCCTATGGCCGACCGTTCCCGGAAGTAATGGCGGCGCTACTGCCCTGCTACTGGATTTACTGGGAGGTGGGGAAAGCTCTGGCAGCGCGAGGATCGCCCGATCCCCTCTACCAAAGATGGATCGAAACGTATGCCGCCGAACAGTTTGGTGCACTCGTTCGCGCTGTGCTGGATGTGACCGACGAGTTGGCTCAGGCGGCGTCGCCGGCGACGCAGCAAGCGATGCGCCGCCATTTCATTACCGCTGCACGGTATGAATGGATGTTCTGGGAGATGGGCTACCGGAAAGAAAGCTGGCCAGTATGAGGAGAGAAAGCGTCTGTCGGAGGAACTTGGTGTGGTTCTTTGTCGTTGCGCCTGCCGGGGAGAGATGTGCTTGTGACCGATGAGGCAAGGACAAAAATGATCTTCTTTCTCATGGGTGCCTGGATGGTGGGGAGCGTGATGGTGGCCTTCGTGGCCACGCAAAACTTTCGCGCGGTGGATCGCGTCCTGGCGGCTCCCGCCGGAGCGGATCTCCACCGGAAGCTGGAGGGAATCCCCCCGGACGATGCTCGGATGATCCTTCGTCATCTGGCGTCGGAGATGAATCGCTACTACTTTCGCGTTTGGGAATGGGCCCAGCTTGTCCTGGGGGGATTAGTTTTGACGCTCTTGGTGAGGAGCGGTCGGTCGGATGCGCTTGCACGGGCTCTCATCGTGGCGATGCTGGCGATCGTCCTGGTGTTTATCGTCTACCTCACCCCCCAGATCGTGACGCTCGGTCGCAGCCTCGATTTTGTCTCCCGGACGCCACCGCCGCCACAGTACGCTCGGTTCTGGCGGTTTCACATCGCCTATACCCTGCTTGAGCTGGTAAAACTTCTGCTCGGCGCTGGGGTTCTTGTGCGGCTGTTGCTACGCTGAACCACTGCTCAGCCGTACTCCGGGAGCCGAATCCCGATCTGACCCACCTGATAGGGATACGGTGACAGTCCCTTACGAGTAGTACCGGACGAGCCATTCAGCCACAAGCGCCGGTTTTTGTCCTCCTTCGACTTCGACTGTCACGTTCCAGGTGACATGGATTCCGCCCGGGATCTCCTCAACCGATTGCAGGACAAACCGGGCACGAATCCGTGCACCCGCCGGCACGGCGGCGGGGAAGCGTACACGGTTCAGACCGTAGTTAATGCCCGTGCGAAACAGGGGGCGAAGACTCAGGGCTTGAGAGCCGAGATAGCTGATGAGCGAGAGCGTCAGAAACCCATGAGCAATCGTCGTTCCGTAAGGGGATTCGGCTCGGGCCCGCTCGACATCGAGGTGGATCCATTGGCGATCCAGGGTCGCCTCAGCAAAGTCGTTGATGCGAGATTGGGTCACCTCGAACCAGTCGCTCAGACCGACCTCCTGTCCCACCAGGTTCTTTAACTCCTCCAGGCTTGTGATCTCTTTCGGCGGCATCGGTTGCTCCTCTTGTGCGAGATTGAAGGGAGCGTTGTATCAAATTGACAGCCCGATGACAAGGTCTTTATAATTGTTGGCTTTTGAAGAGACCGAAACGGAGGCAAGTGCTGGTGTGGCTTACGCAGTGATCGAAACGGGCGGAAAACAGTATCGGGTAGTGGAAGGGGCGTTGATTCGCGTCCCGGCGCTCCCGGCGGAGGTAGGAGCAACGATCGAACTTCCCGTGCTTGCGCTGTGCGATGGGCAGGCGGTCCAGATCGGACAACCGCGTGTGGACAGCGTGCGGGCGCTCTGCCGTGTGGTCGAGCACGGGAAAGAGCGGAAGATCATTGTCTTTAAGTTCAAGCGCCGCAAGCAGTACCGGCGGCGTCGCGGCCATCGGCAAAAATATACGGCTCTGCGGGTGGAAAAATTTATCGCCGCTTGACCAGGAGGGGAGCCGAAATCATGGAAATCCATTGGTGGACGACCATGAATGGTCCTCGTCTCAAGAAGTGGTTGTATCCATCCGGCAGATGCCCGGCGAGCTGATGGTCACCGAAGGCGGAAAATCACTTTTGAATCCGTGGCTCTTTTCGGGAGGTTTTTGCGATGGCACATAAAAAAGGGCTCGGCAGCTCGCGCAACGGACGCGATTCTGTGGGCAAGCGGCTGGGCATTAAGGCATTTGGAGGCCAATTCGTCACCGGGGGCTCGATCCTCGTGCGCCAGCGCGGGACGCCGATTAAACCGGGCGTCAACGTCGGGCGCGGACGAGATGATACGTTGTTTGCCAAGATCTCTGGTATCGTTCGGTTTGAGGATAAAGGGCGAATGGGGAAATTCGTCAGCGTTTATCCGGTGGAGCAAAACCTCCGGTAGCCAGCCCAATGATCACAGTCAGAAGCTAGAAACAGGGGGCGCCAAGCGGATGGTACGACGGTTTTCCGCCCCATGTTTCTAGCTTTGTTTCTTTTGATTGGCGCATGATGACCAGTCCATGCTACCAGCGCAGCGGCATTGCGTAATGTTGTGGCCGAGAGGAAACGAGAGCGGGCGGTCCCATCTGTGGGGGTACAGGAGCTTGAAAGCCCCCGCGGCGCTTTTCGGAGAGGTTTATACATGGAGCCGGACCTTGCCGGCCTGAACCGTTGGAAAGATCTCATCACAGATGAACACGGATAGACACGGGGTGATGAAACGATCCGCACACGTCTGTGGTGAACTCGGGAGAAGCAGTCGCGGCGCCTCTGGAGGTCTGCGACGGTGGGTGATCAGTGATGTTTATTGATCAGGCCAAGATCTATGTCAAAGCTGGCGATGGCGGCAATGGATGCACGGCCTTTCGCCGGGAGAAGTACGTGCCGTTTGGTGGGCCGTCCGGGGGCGACGGCGGACGGGGTGGCCACGTTTATCTGGAAGCCGTTGAGGGAATCAATTCTCTCATTCACCTGCGGTACAACCCGGAGTATAAGGCGGGTCGGGGCGGTCATGGGGAGGGGAATAACCGCCATGGCCGTGATGGAGAGGATGTCATCATTCGCGTTCCCGTGGGGACGGTCGTCTACGATGCGGAAACGGGCGAGCGCATTCATGATTTTCAGCGCCCGGGCGAACGCGTTCTGGTTGCACGCGGTGGGCGCGGCGGCCGAGGCAATGCCCGCTTTGCCACGCCCACGCGACGTGCTCCGAGATTTCACGAGGAGGGTCGGCCCGGCCAGGTGCGAACGCTTCGGCTCGAACTGAAGCTGTTGGCTGATGTGGGACTGGTGGGCTTCCCCAATGCCGGTAAATCAACACTGTTGGCACGTATCTCGGCTGCCCGCCCGAAAATTGCTGACTACCCGTTCACCACGCTCGAACCGGTGCTGGGCGTAGTCGCACTCGATGAGTTCAAGAGTTTTGTCGTGGCTGACATTCCGGGGATAATTGAAGGAGCCCATCGGGGAGCGGGCCTGGGCCACGAGTTCCTGCGGCACATTGAACGAACGCGGCTGCTGCTTCATCTGATTGATGTCTCTCCCTTCGCCGAGCACGATCCCGTCACGAGCTATGAAATCATCCGACGGGAGCTTGGAGCGCATGATCCATCGCTACTGGAAAAGCCGGAGATCGTTGTGGCAACGAAGATGGATATTCGGGATGACGGACGCGTCGCTGCCCTGCGGTCGCTGTGTCGGTCTCAGAAGCTCGATCTCGTTGAAATTTCGGCAGTGACGGGGCTGGGAGTTGACCAACTCCTGGCGCGGGTGAGTGAGCGGCTTGGCGAACTGATGACGGGAGTCACCGCTCCGGCGCTGGTCGCCGCACCTGAAGGGTGAAAGCAGAGCGAACGGATTTTATGCAGGTGGGATTGTTTGGCGGAACATTCGATCCGGTCCATCGAGGGCATCTGGAAATCGCTCGGGTCGCTGCGGAGCTTTATCATCTTGACCGGATCTATTTCATTCCTTCGGGACGACCTCCTCACAGGCGGCCCGCCCCGGGTGCCAGCGCCTGGCACCGCTACGCCATGCTCGTTCTGGCGACCAGAGAGACGGACAATTTTTTCGTCTCGACAATCGAGCTGGAGACCGGTGAGGTCGCCTACACGGTGGATACGGTGACAGCCTTGCGCCGCCTCTTCCCGTCGGAGGCGGAATTCTATTTCGTCCTGGGAGCTGATTCGTTTGAGGAGATCACGCAGTGGAAGGATTATGAGCGATTGCTCACGCTGACTCACCTCATCGTCATGGCGCGACCGGGCCATGCGCTAACGGCCGACCATCTCCCGGAGCGATGGCGCACGGGCGTCGTGGACGGTTCCCCCCTGCGGGTGGAGGAGCCATCGGCCAGACGCATCTTTTTCTGTCGCGCGGTCTTCAGCGATGTGTCGGCGACAGCCATCCGTCAAGCCTGTCGTCGAGGAGAATCCATTGATCATTTCGTCGTGCCGGAGGTCGCCCGCTATATCGCCAAGTACCGCCTCTACGCCAACTCGACAGGATGATGGAGGACCGCAGGATGAACGACAGTCAGGAGAGCCTCGCCGTTACGCGCCCTCGACAGCCCAATGCGCGACCGGCCAGGCGAACGATTCAGGACGATCTGCGCAGGGCCGTCGAAGCCGCCAGCGCCAAAAAGGCCGAGCGAATCGTTGTGCTCGATTTGAGAGGAATCGCCAGTTTCACCGATTACTTCGTCATCTGCAGTGGGGCATCTACCCGTCAGGTGCAGGCCATCGCCGACGAAATCGTGGAGAAGCTCAAGGCCGAAGGGACGCGACCGCTTCACATCGAAGGCTATACGGTGGCGGCCTGGATTCTCATAGACTATGGGGACCTCATCGTGCACATTTTTGAGCAGCAGGCACGCGAGTTCTACGATCTGGAACGACTCTGGCGTGATGCGCCGCTCGTGTCATTCCCCGAGACAGTGGCCAGCGATGATCGGCGCGGCGCTCGTTCGCCTGTTTCGCCGAGTGATGCCGAGTGATTGACTGCGGGATGAAAGTCGGATGCAGCTCACCTTTACATGGGTCGGGAAGACGAAGAACGCTCATCTGGCCGCGCTCGAACAGGAGTATCTCGATCGGCTCGGTCATTTCGTCACCTGTCGCTGTCAGATTGTGCGCCCGGAAGTGGCCCATACGGAGCGTGACGAGCGACGCCGTCGAGAAGCTGAAGGGAGGAAGATCCTCGCTTTGCTTCCGGCGGACTCCTATGTCGTCGTCCTCGACGAACGGGGAGAGATGTTCCGATCAGAAGAGCTGGCGGGGATGATCAGCCAGCGATTACAGGAGGGGACGCGACAGATGCATTTTGTTGTAGGGAGTCATGATGGCCTTTCGGAATCAGTTCGCAAGCGAGCGAATCTCCTTCTTTCGCTCTCACCGCTGACCATGCCTCATGAGCTTGTTCGCGTGATTTTGCTTGAGCAAATTTATCGGGCATTCGCTATAATTCACCGTTTGCCATATCCTCGGTAGTCGAGAGGAAAACGGGTTGCCCGTTCGCGTGGGGCTCAGCTTCTGAGGATGACCAGGGAGAAAGAGATGTCCATGAACAAGAAGAGAGTCGAGTATTACCGGAAGAAATTGCTGGATAAGCGCCAGTCGTTGATGAGCGCACTGGATCGTCATGTTCATTACGGGCGGGAGGCCGATCAGGAAGCAGCCCAGGATCCGGCGGATAAGGCATCAAACGCCTATCTCAAAGAGCTGCTGTTCAGTCAGAGCACGAGCGACAAGTTCGTGCTCACGCTCATTGACGAGGCGCTGGCCCGCATCGAGGAAGGGACCTATGGGCTTTGCGTCGCCTGTGGCAAAGAGATTCAGCCCAAGCGGCTGGAGGCGGTCCCCTGGGCACGTCATTGTGTGACCTGTCAGGACCTTCAGGAGCGCGGGCTACTGGCGGATTGAAATGAAACCTGGCCTCGAAGTGGTGTTCGAGCGCTACCGTGGGCTTATTTGCGGCAAGCGCATCGGCTTGATCGTGAATCCTGCCTCGGTCAACCGAAGCTTTCACCATGCTTCGGATCTTTTCCTCGCCAGCCCGGACTGTCACCTCGTCGCTCTCTTCGGTCCTCAGCATGGCATTAGCAGCACCACCCAGGACAACATGATCGAGTGGGAGGGAGGACGAGATGAGCGAACGGGGCTTCCCGTCTTCAGCCTCTACGGAGCGACGCGGATTCCTACCGAGGAAATGGTGCGCGACGTGGATGCGCTCGTGTGCGATTTACCCGATGTAGGCACGCGCGTTTATACCTTCGCGGCAACGATGGCCAATTGCATGATCGCCGCCCAGCAGTTTGACATCGAGATGATTGTGCTCGACCGACCGAACCCGATCGGGGGCGAGCAGATCGAAGGAGGACTCGTCGAGCCGGGGTTTGAATCCTTCGTGGGGATGTTCCCGATTCCGCTCCGACATGGAATGACGATGGGGGAACTCGCCCTGCTCTTTAACGAGGCTTTCGGGATCGGTTGTCGCTTGAGCGTCGTGCCGATGGAAGGCTGGCAGCGCACGATGTGGTATGACCAAACCGATCTTCCCTGGATCATGCCATCACCCAATATGCCGACGCTCGACACCGCAACGGTTTATCCCGGAACTGTCCTGGTGGAGGGGACGCTACTTTCCGAAGGACGAGGGACAACCCGACCGTTCGAGCTCATCGGGGCCCCCTTCATTGATCCCTACCGTTTGGTGAAGGAGCTCGCCGAAGAAAAGCTGCCCGGCGTCTTTTTCCGTCCCTGCTTTTTCGCTCCGACGTTTCAGAAACATCAAGGGGAGGTCTGCGGTGGTGTGCAAATCCATGTCCTTGATCGCCAGCAGTTCAAGCCGGTGATTACAGCCGTTGCCCTTCTGAAAGCGATCTACCGTCTTTATCCCGATCATTTCGCCTGGCAGCAGCCGCCCTACGAGTACGTCTACGATAGACTTCCTTTCGACATCATCGCCGGCAGCGACAAGCTGAGACAGCAAATTGTGGCAGACATCCCTCTGGCCGAGATCGAAGCCTCGTGGCAACCCGATCTCACGCGCTTCCGTGAGATGCGAAGCTCTTATCTCCTGTATTGAAGGCTGATCCCTGCCGATTCCCTCTACGGGTATCCGGAGATCAGGATGACGGATCCTGCCCGGGGACTCGGGATACGAGTCCAACGTGACCAGCAGAGCATCGCTCTCAATGGGCTCCTCCGTCCGGAAGACGGTGGGAAACTTTTTGAAAGGAGATAGATCATGGGCCGATTCGCTTGTAGGGCATGGGCGCGTTCATTTAGGATTTGTGCGTCATGGAACGAGGAAGTCGAGCCGACGGATTCGTTTTGGGGAGAATTTTCTTGTTCTGGCTCGGGATTCAAGTGGGATTGATTCTCTTTGCCGGCGAATCACTGGGGGGCGATGCCTGGGCCTATGCCAAGGCGGCTGAGATTTTTCACGCAACGGGCCGGTTGGTTATTCCGGACCGCTCGCCGCAAAGCCTCATCTTTCTCACGCTCTGGAGCGGATTGTTCACGAACCTCTTCGGCTTCTCCTTCCTGGTGCTCAATTTCGCTTCGCTGGCGCTCAACGCCATCGGAGCCGTCTTCTTCGCGTTGCTTTTGAAAGAGGTGAGGGGGGACTCCTCGATTGCGATCCCTCTGGCCGTCTATCTTTTCAATCCCCTTTTCTTTCTTCTTGCCGGGAGCTATTTGACCGATGTTCCGTTCCTCTCGCTCATCGTCATCGCCATTTACTTTTTCACCCGCGCCTATCGCCGAGGGTCAGTCGTTTGGGCGCTTGTCGGCTCAATGGTCGCAGCGAGCGCTTTTCTCATCCGTCAATATGCCATCTTGCTGCCCGTAGCCGCTGTCGTTCCGCTCTTATGGCGCGACATCGGGTTACCAAAGTCGAAAACGTTGGCGATGATCGCAGCGGTGGTGTTGCCGAGCACCACCACGGCGATTTTGTTCTTTCTTTGGCTCACGTACAGGCACGGCATCCCGAGCGATTTCAACGTCTACAAACTGGAGTTTCTCAACCTGCCGCGAATTCTCTGGTCAGTGCTCGCCATTCCATTTTTCGCCAGCATCTACCTGGGCGTGTTTCTTTCGCCACTGCTTCCCGGAAGGACATTTTGCATCTTGAGCACAGAGAAGAAGCTATGGAGTCTGTATGGCCTGTTACTTGTTGGCGTGACGATCATCCTGGCGGTCAGGAGTAGTCCACTGCCCTTCGGCTGGAACAACGTCATGCCCTATTTGAGAAACAGTTTCACTCCCCCGGCAGGATCGGCATTCTGGATCGTCATCACGGCCTGGGGCGTGGTCGGTGCGACCACATTGTTGGCGACACTAACGGCATCGGCTTCGTCCTGGGTTCGCGCTTGCGCCAGTAGCTGGGACAGCGCGAAACGTTCCCACTATCTGGCCATTCTTCGGGCCGGCGCAGGTTTGTCGCTCATGGCGCTCTTGCTTGTGGCCTCTGGCCTTCTTCGCCATCCGCTCATTGAACTTGGCGAGTGGACCGTCACGCAGATTTATCACCGCTTTGGTGGCGCGAGTGGTCGGCATACGTTTACGCTCTCATACTGGATCGAACAGGTGCCGATATTGTACGAACAAACGATCTGGGCATTATCGCTCATACTGGTTATCATATCGAGCGGACTACTCTACGGATATCTGACACTCAAGAGAGTGCCGGGCGGAGCAAAATCCTCGCAAGTATCCTCCCACACGACAGGTGACCGTAGCTATCAGGTCATGCTGGCATCATTTCTGCTCATCAGCCTTGCGTTCTTGGTTCTCTTCTATACGGACAAGGACCGGTATCTGTTGATCCTTCTGCCTCCGGCGATTCTCCTTCTTCACACGCGACCGGAGAGTCAGAGGGCGAAACTGCTTTCGTTGCTGCTCGTCATATTGTTAGCAGCCATCGCAATCGGGAGCGCTTTTGTAGGAGTGCAAGTATCCAGGAACATTTGGGCCGGTGGCCGGTATCTCTTGGATCGGGGCATCGCGCCGGAGCGAATTCGAGCCGATATTAGCTTCAATGCGTGGACTCTTTATGATCGGCGGGGAAAGCGACGGCCTGATGACCCGCCAAACTGGTGGGTGATCGGGGATGACTACGTCGTGGATACCAGGCCCTGGCCAGGTTATATTGTGATTAAGGAGCTTCCCTACTGGAATTGTTTCAGGTTTGTGCGAGAATCGGTCTACGTGATGACGCGCAGCGAACCCAAATGAAGACTACCTTGCTACGCTTTTAGGCGAAGATGCCACAGTACCGACAATCTGAGAATCGCAGGCTGCTGTTGATTTTCCTTCTCTGGCTGGGCCTTCAAGTGAGTTTCATCCTTTACACAGGCAACTCGCTCGGCGGCGACGTTTGGGCCTACGCCAAGTCAGCCCAGGTTTTTCACGAAACAGGACGACTCATGATTCCGGATCGCTCACCCCAGAGCCTCATTTTTCTAACGATCTGGAGCGGCTTGTTTACAAAGGTCTTTGGATTTTCCTTCTTGACGCTCAACTTTGCCGT
>DATLZR010000100.1 GCA_035573895.1 Blastocatellia bacterium
CAATTGTCGCCCGACCATAGGCCTGAGCCTGACACGCCAGTCGGATGAGGGGCCGCGGCTCGTCGCTCTCAATGTAGCCGAAAACCTTCATCCTCATGGCCTCCAGCCGACCGACGGGGGAAAGATTCTCAGCTCCGGCAAGCACACCAACCCAGCACGTTCCGCAGGAGGCCGATCGGCATTGAACCGGGATAGGGCCCTCTCCCTCTTTGCAGCGCGGGTCGTGCCAGGTGTAGTACGGTTTATCTCGATAGGCTCCCGTCGTGAGTTCCTGGCCGTGAATCACACGGAACGTCGCGTCGTCGAGCCGCTCGTCAAACGTCACCGTGTAAAACTTCCTGCCTCTCAGAATATCCGTCAGACTCTGGCGCTCTGGCTGTTTTCTCCTGCGCACGATCTCATCCGGGGGCTGTTCATGGAATCTCGGCGAGAGCGTGACCGTCCCCGGAGACGAGCGGAAAGCCTCAACGCCCACCTGCTGCAAAGTCATGAAAGCGACGGCGGTGATTCCCACGATGAGCGAAACGTCGGCGCCCACCTGCCGGGCAACACGGGCGGCCACGTCCTGAATTTGCGAGGTCAGCTCCAGGCTCGGCGGCGCACTTTCCGACGCCACATAGTCGAGAACCGCTCGTTTGACATCGGGCCAGTAACGGTGACCATAGAGGAACCAATGCGATGAATCAATCTGGGTGCTTAATAGATAACTCCCATCGAGGAAAAGTTTCCGCACAAGTGCCGGCAGATCCGATGCCCCGGAAAGCGCCCGCTGGAGTGCCAGCGGGAAAAAGTAATGCCAGATGCGCGTCGCGTTGCGATCCACTTCGTGGATGGCGGGGCTCAGGCTATCCAGGATGGCCGACCACGCCTCGTCATCATGGCGATTAAGAAAGGCGAGAAAGAGTGCCTCATTCTCCGCCTTCATCGCTTCGCTCCTCCTTGCCCGCTCGCCCCCTCAGCAGAGAGGCGAGCAGCGAGGTAACTCCTCTGGAAATAAAGGCACACATTTTAGCCGTATCCTCATCGCTTGCTCAAGCGAGGTGGCCCGTCAGCATTCACCTTCTTCCCGGTGATGACGCTTCCAGCTCTCATTAGCATGTGATGATCCACTACCGCAAGACCCTCGAACGACTAGGGCAAATAGGGCAGGACGTCCCTGCCCTGGACGAATTTCCGCAACCCCTCTTCGACGGCGGGCCGTCTCACCAGCTCGCAAAAGAGCGCGATCTCTTCTGCCAGTTCCCGCTCCGGTAAGGGTTTCATGAAACGCTTGGCCGTCGCCCGTGTCGTTCGATCAAACTTTTTCATTTGACGGGCGAGGGAGCGGGCAACGACAAGGGATTGGCCGGGAGCCACCACTTGACTGACCAGCCCGAGCGCTTGGGCTTTCACTGCGTTGATGCTTCTTCCGGTCAGAAGGAGATCACGAATAACGCCGTTGCCCACGTCGCGCCTGAGACGAGGAATGCCTCCGAAGCCGGGAATGAGACCGAGCCTCAGCTCGGGAAAACAAAACCGCGTCATCTTGTCGGCGATAATCAGATCGCACGTCAACGCGAGTTCCCAGCCGCCGCCAAACGTGACTCCATGAACGGCAGCAATGGTCGGCACCGGAAGCTGATCGAGCGTGTTGAACACCCAGTGCACCCTTTCCAGGAAGGAACGCACTCCCGCTGCTCGTTCTTCCGGCGTCAGGCCTTGCATCCTTTCGTATAACTCGTGCAAATCCGCGCCGGCACTGAATCCGCAGGGAAGCGTGCTGTGGAAGATAATAGCCTCCACATCCGTTTCCAGCACTGACCACGCGGTCATTAACTGCTCCAGCTCGCCGAGCATAAGCGTCCCGATCTCGTTACACGGCGGCCTGTGGAGCGCCACTTCGAGCACACCTTCGATGACTGACCACGACAGTGCTTGACCCTCAAAACTGGTCACACCAAGGCCCTCCAGAAAATACGGCATCGGGGGTGTGAAATCTGCCCCCCAGAGGATTCAACAGCGGCTTGCAGCTCAGCTGGCGAGACTACCGCTTCAGGTGTTCGAGCAATGCCTTCCATCGCTTCCAGGCTTCATCGCGAGCCTTCTTGTTGGCCGGAGCGGCCTCAGGCTCTTCACCCGTGCGCATGAACCCGTGTCCCGCCCCCTCGTAGGTGACGGGCTCATAGGTCTTACCGAGCGCCTTCATCAGCTCAGCCGTTTGAGGAATCGTCGCGTTGACGCGGGCATCGTTGCCTCCGTAGAAGCCGTACACGGGACAGGCGATTCGGGACAACTGTTCCCGGTCGTTTGGTGCCGTTCCATAGAAGACGTAAGCGGCGGCCAGCGAGGGACGGACCGTGGCGAATCGGAACGCCTGCGATCCACCCCAGCAGAAGCCCGCAACGGCGACCCTCCCGTTGCACGCCGGGAGCTTCGCCACATAGTCGGCTACGGCATTGAGGTCGGCCATCACCTGCTCGGAAGACAGTCGAGAAATTGCTTCCCGGGCAGCGTCCTGGCTGGGGAAATCGCTCGTCCTTCCCCCGCCCGGAGCCATCCCTGAGAGAAGATCGGGCGCAATGGCTATATAGCCTGCTTCGGCAAGCTCATCGGCTACGCTTCGGACCCAATCGCTCAGGCCGCGATTCTCGTGAATCACCACAACCGCTGGCGCCTTCTCCTTCACTTCCGGGTAAACAAGGAAGGCATGGACGGTTCGAGCACCATATTTGACGGCGACCCACTCCTGGTGCCGGGGGGATTTCTCCAGGCGCCGGAGGGCGAAATCTTGCGTCCCGCCTGGAAATGTGGTGCTGAGAATCGCCATCACGGCAACGACGGTTGGTTTGATCATGGTGTTCTTCCTCCTCGGTCATTTTTGAGCAAATGAGTGCATGGCCAGAGGGTCGAGCCCTCAACGCATTCCGACCGCCTTCCTCAACGCCACAAGAACTCCCGGATCAGTCCATTTTGGCGATGATCTGCTCGGCGATCTCCGTCAGGCCGCGCACCAAACTTTCCCGATCAAACCCCGGAGGCGGGATGACGATTCGTGACACGCCGAGTTCTTGAAATCGTCGGACCTGATCGAGCGTCAGAGGGCCGGTTGCGCCCACGGTGATCTCGATCTCGTCGGCATTTCTGCCGATCTTCTGACATTCGTCGCGCATCGCAGCGAGCAAGTGTAACAAATCCTCGCGCCGTGACCGACCGGGGAAAAACCCGTCACCCAGTCGGGCAGCGCGACGGGCGGCGTTCTCCACGTGCCCGCCCACGATAATGGGTACGCCCGGCTGTTGCACCGGTTTGGGATTGGATTCGACGGGCCCCCAGCGGAAAAAGCGCCCTTCAAACGCCTGAGGTCCCTTCGCCCACAAAGTGCGAATGGCTCGAATGGCCTCTTCGGTCCGCGCCGCCCGGTCTGCGAACGAGAGGCCGAGCGCATCGAACTCATCCTTGAGCCAGCCGATGCCCACACCGAGAAGCGCGCGCCCGCCAGAAAGGAGATCGAGCGTGGCTACTTCCTTGGCCACATAGGCCGGGTGACGCTGGGGCAAAATGAGAATACCCGTCGCCAGCTTCAGCGTTTTGGTCACGCCCGCTAAATAGCTCAGGAAGACCAGTGGATCGGCGATCGGCACGTCATCAGGCGCCGGCATGCGGCCCGTCTCGCTATAGGGATACCGAGCGCTATAGCCCACGGGAATCACCACATGCTCAACCGTCCACACGGACTCGAAGCCTGAGGCTTCAGCCACTTCCGCGAGCGCTCTCGCGTTTTCGGGCAACACCAGCGGCCCGGCATTGCAAAACAGAATCCCCAGTTTCATCTTTCACCTCCCCAGACCGATAACCCTCCGATGAAACGAGCGAAAAAAGTTTGCAGCCCTCGCACCTGACCCGTTCAGCTCTCCGGCGTTTCGAACAAGTAAGCCGTCTCGCGCAGACGATTTTCTTGCCCGTCATGAACGGCAAACTGATAACGCACTCGCCTGGGAGAACCCTCGTCAGATGGCACCAGATAATGACTCCACAAACTCGCGGC
>DATLZR010000101.1 GCA_035573895.1 Blastocatellia bacterium
CGAACCGCTTCCCCGATGACCCGCGTTTATGATCGAGTCGCCGGTTGGTACGGGGGATGAGGGATGGCCGCACCGACCGCTGGCGCGCGCCGGACCGTCCGATAGACCAGGAATGTGGCCATGAGAACCGGGATGACGCCCGCCACAATGAAGATGAGATCCGCCGGCAGCCGGAGCCATTCGATCAGGCGCATGATCGGCTGATTGAGAAACGCCGGGCTGCGGGCGTGCCAGTAACCGTTCTCCAGCACATCGAGAAGCTGCAGCACGCCTCCCGGGAAGAGGTTCAGCAGCACCATCAGCGCCAGTCCCACATTCAATCCCCAGAACGAAAGCCGGATGTATTTTTCCGGGCGCACCCACTCATCGTCGGTCACGACCTGACGAAGCGAGAAAGTGAGAAGCGCCATCGCCAACATTCCAAAGACCCCCATCATCGCGGCATGACCGTGATTCGGCGTCAGGATCGTGCCGACTTCAAAATAGCTCACGATGGGCAAATTGATGAGGAAGCCGAAGACACCGGCGCCGACGAAGTTCCAGAAGCCGACGGCCATGAGGAAGTAAAACGTCCATTTGTGCGGCACCGACACCGATTGGCCGCAAACGTCGCAACGGCCTCGCGTCAGCTTGATGAAGTCCCAGGCATCGAGCGTCAACAGCGTCAACGGAACGACCTCCATCGCCGAAAAGATCGCTCCCAGAGCCATGGTGATGTGTGTTTGCCCTGTCCAGTACCAATGATGGCCCGTGCCGATGATGCCGCTGCCCAGGTAGAGAATGGCATCGAGGTAGACCACGCGCGTCGCCGTCAGATGAGTGACGATGCCAAGTTTGTAAAAAATCATCGCTACCATCACCGTCACGAACAACTCAAAGAAGCCTTCAACCCACAGGTGAATGATCCAGAACCGCCAGGTATCCACGATCGTGTAATGGCTCGTGGAGGTGAAAAACATCGCCGGAAGGTAAAAAAGCGGAATAGCCGTTGCCGCATAGAGGAAGAGCGAGGAGATTTCTCGCTGCTCGACATCCTCGCGGGCCGGTCTCACGGCGCGAAAGAGAAGGACCAACCACATCACGAGGCCGACGGCGAGCAACACCTGCCACGCGCGACCGAGATCGAGATACTCCCAGCCCTGATGTCCCAGCCAGAACCAGAGATCACCCAGCCTGCGATTGATGCCGAGGTACTCGCCCAGCAGACTGCCGCCAGCCACGATCAACAACGCGATGAACAGGAGATTCACGCCCCGCGCCTGGCCGCCCGGTTCGCGTCCACCGATGGCCGGAGCGAGAAAGAGCCCTCCGGCTATGTAAGCGGTCGCAATCCAGAAAATGGCCAGTTGCAGGTGCCACGTCCGCATGATATTGCTCGGGAAGAGGCGCGAGAGATCAATCCCGTAAAAGCTTCCCGGATCGGCCCGATAATGCGCCGTCGCGCCGCCGACGAGCACCTGAGCGAGAAAGAGCAGCGCGACGACGACGAAGTACTTGATCACGGCGCGTTGACTTTCAGTCGTCTGCCCCGGCAGAATGCGCGGGTGAACGTGGTCGCTCGCTCCCTTCCATCCCAAGTAGTCGAACTTTCCGAAGGCAAAGAGGACCGCCGCGATCCCCGCGAGAAGTGCGATCAAACTCAACGCGCTCCAGAGCACCGCACCACTTGTGGGCGTATTGCCCACCAGCGGATCGTAGGGGAAGTTGTTCGTGTAAGAATATGATCGCCCGGGACGACGCGCCACCGATGCCCAGGCCGTCCAGGCGAAGAACGCCGTCAGTTGTTCGATCTCCCGGGGATCGCTGATGAGTTTGGGAGCGAGCCCCCCGCTGCGCGTCGGCTGGGAGAAGTAATTAGTCCAGCGCGCCACCTGAGTGCGAAAGGAAGCGACTTCGGCTTCAGTCCACCTCAACGTGCGCGTTTTCGGATCGTAGCGATTCTCCTTGAGAAGCTGTTCGACCTCCGCCGTGATGTGACTTCGTTCGGACGAGTTCAACTCATCCCATGCGCGCCCGTATCTCTCATGGGCGAGCCTCTGGCGGACATCCACGGCAAGCGCATGGAGGTACTCGGCGGAAAAATCGGGGCCGAGATAAGCCCCGTGCCCCCAGATGCTGCCGTTTTCCATCAGCCCGTACTTGAGGAAGACCTGCTGACCCGCCCGAATATCATCGCCCGTGACAATAGTTTCGCCTGTCGGTCCCACGACCCGGTCGGGAATGGGCGGCGCGTCACTATAGCTTTTGACGGCCAGCCAGATCAGAACCGTAAATCCACCAACGAGGATGAGAATCACCGCATGTCGCCACCAAGGTGAAAGGGTTGCGGCCGATTGGTGTTGGCCTGTCATAGCTCATCACCTCCCTTGCCACAGATTTGCGCTGATGTCATTGCTTCCGTGAGAATCGGTCAACTCCGTGGCTCTTTTTTTGAGGGCGAGAGGTCCCAGGGATCGAAGAGGATGGCGCGGGAGCGCGGCTCGCGAGCGTCGCCGATGATGCCCCGAAGCCCCTGCCCGACGGTCTGCTTCACTGCCTCATCGGCCAGACTCTCATAGAGCGGAAACAGCTCGTCCTCCTCGCGCCGGATGTGTTTCTCCAGACGATCAGCGAATTCGCCGAGGAGCCTCCGCCGCTCATCGTCGGATGCGTCCCCCATCTGCTCAACGAGATGGCGCAAAAGGCGGTGTTCGCCGCGAAGCTCTCCGGTGAGCGCCGTCCACTGCGGGATCTCCCTGAAAGCCGGAAACAGGACGTCCTCTTCGGCGCGAAAATGGTCCTGTAAATCGCCCGTGAAAAACGCCTGAACGTCGGAGACGCGACGAGCCACCCACTCCGCCGAACGCTCGGAGCGCGCTAATCCTCGACGGAGCTTCAGGCTGAGAAGCAATCCGTACTGATGCTCGCGCGAGAGCGGGATGATGCTCTCATCTCGACGTGCCACGGTCGGTCCCTCCGCCAGGGCGAATGTGACCCCTTAGCCCTCATTATCCTTCTGAGAGCGCCAGTATAAGCCGGGCTCATTCCGCTCGGTATGACAAAAGTCACACGGGCGATCCGAGCGAGAAGAGGGCGGATCACTCCAATTCGGCCTCGTCGCGAAGGCGCGGAAGATCGAGGATGACGACCGTTCGATCCCGTACGGAGATGAGCTTCTGTTCCTGGAAACGCGCGAGCGTTCGAGAAACGAGTTCGCGGACCGTCCCGATTTGCGCCGCCAGTTCTTGATGCGTCAGATCGAGAGGGAACTGAATGCCTTCGGGCGTTGTTCGTCCTTCCTGGGCCGCCTTTTCCAGGAGGAACCGGGCTAGCCGCTGCCCGACTTCGAGAAACGCCAACCCCTCGACGAGGCGAACGAGCCGGCGGAATCGCCCCGCAAGGGACCGGATGAGCGCGAGCGCCAGATCGGGATGTTGACGACAGAGGCGATGAAAATCCGCTCTGGGGATTAAGAGCAGTGTGGAATCCTCGACCGCCATTGCCGATGCCGGATATGGCCCTTCGTCGAGCACCGGCAGTTCGGCGACGGAATTCCCCGGTCGCTCAATGGTGAGCACCTGCTCGCGTCCGCCAAGCGACGTTTTGAAGATCTTCACCGCTCCTGAATGAACGACGTAGAGCCCCGGGCAGGGATCGCCTTCGAGGAACACAATCTCGCCCTTGTTGTAGTGCTTCACCATGGAGGCTTCGGCGAGCGCCTGAAGCTCTGGCTCGCTCAACCGGGAGAGAAAGGGCACTTTCCGGAGCGTGGCAATCCGCATGGCCTTGTCCAGATGCGCGTGCACGCCGTGATTATAGACGACCTGGAGGGTGGCTTCGAGCCGGCCAATGGCCTCTCCTCCCAGGGGAGCGGACGTGACAACCAACCGAATCAAAGCAGTGTGCAGATGAGTTTACCCCGCGAGCGTCCACATCGTGCGGGCGCAGGTACGCAAGAAGCGTGCGCTCGCGGAGTACGGGTGATTGAAAATCGCTATAGGTACCCCCGTTGCGCTGGGGAATGCCGAGCCGGCTTGCTGCCGGTGAGGCTGCGAACATTATGTGCTTTCCCCGACGCGAAAACCCTATTGGGGTTTGGCACGACGAAGACGACAGATGATGGACGGAGGCGGGCGCTCCCCCAAGATTCGGAATTTCTCCGGTATTCCCTCGATTGGCGACCTGATTCCGCGTCCGATCCCCTGCGGAGATTCTGGCGTGGGATTTGGTCGAAGGGGAGATTCAAGATGGGATAGGCCTCCCAATCCTTATAGTCGTAATGCCACCATTCGGCAGGATAGACGGTGAATCCCTCGGCTTCCATCGCCTCGCGCAACTTCTCTCGATACCACCGCTCCAGCGATGTTCCTCCGGGATAATCGGCATACGAGCGATCGGACATCTCGTCGTAGACGCCGGGCATGCGCACGGCACGTCCCGTTCGCCGATCATAGAGCGTCAAGTCAACGGCGCAGCCTCGATTATGGCGCGATCCCGTCGCCGGATCGGCCACGAAAATCCTCTTGTCAGGAGGCGTCGCGTCCCAGAAGATCCTGGTCACGTACCAGGGACGATAGGCATCGTGAATGAGAAGGCCGAATCCCTCGGCCTTCAGTTTGCGATGAGCACGCACGAGGGCTTCAGCAGCGGGCCGCTGGAGAAAGGCTCGGGCTTCGGCATAAACCGGCGTGCTCAGGAAATTGTTGGTCGTGGCATAGCGAATGTCGAGTTTGAGCGTCGGATCAAGCTCGATGAGTTCCACAAGATCGGGCTCTCGCGTCGCCCCGCGGGCAGCGGGCGGCGTCGCGGCTAGTGCTTCTTGTCGCAATTGCTCCACCGGCTTCACCGGCGTGATGCGAAAGACATTGCCTTCGTCGGGACCAACGGCGCGTCGTTTGAAGACGACGCCTTCAAGGCTGACGGCAACGGCGCGTCCGCGCCCGTCGCGCGTGAACGTTAATTTCTCGCCGTCATAGAGGCCTTGAGGAGGGAATTGAAAGACATCGGGACGCCGTTGCCGCAGCGGATAGAAAAAGAACCATTCGATGAGGGCATAAAGCTGCCCGTCCTTCTCCAAAATGTAGAGGACATCATGGTCCCATCCGTATTCGCCGATGAGTCCGCGCCAGGGGGCATGAACCGGAGCCGGTCGCGTCGCCAACACTCGCCTGTACTTCTGCCCGTTGATGAGGAGGCCATCGGCGCTCGGCTCGATCGTGATTCCGAAGGCATGTCGGTCATCCACGATTAATTCCCCGCCCCTTTGCCGGATTCTCACGCGGAACCCGCCGATGAAGGCGTAAAGCTCGCCGCCTCGTTGGATCACATCAACAATCTCCCTCCCCCGGCGGTAGCGCCCGCGCAACCGTTCGGCTCTCTCCGGCAAAACAGGCGAGGTGGTCGTGAGAGCCGGGAGCGGACGATTCTCCCGCAGCGCCAGCATTATTCGCAAAGCAGCGTCGGCAATGCGTCCCACCACGGTGTTGGAGAAATCTTTCGTCGTCGCCACCACGACTCCGAGCTTGTGGTCGGGCAAAGCCGCCAGTTCGGTGGCGAACCCGTAGATCGCTCCACCGTGGCCGACGCGCCGATGCCCATCTAACTGCGAGAGAGCAAAGCCGATGCCGAACCCCGACCGTTCCCCCGGTCGAGCGAATTGCGGAGTCCACATCTCTTCCAACGTCTGTGGCCGAAGGATGCCACGACCTCCCGCAAACAAGGCGCTGAGAAATCGCGCCAGATCCACCACGGTTGAGTACATGCTGCCGGCAGGAGCCGTTCCGAGTTCGAACGTGGGAGCCTGGAAGACGCGCCCGTGATAGGTCCACATGTATCCCTTAGCCAGATCTCGAATCACGGCCGGCTCCGGCTCGAAGGAGCTTTTGCTCAAACCGAGCGGTTGCAACACAGCTCGTTTGACATAGCGGGCAAAGGGCTCTCCCGAAAGCCGCTCCAGCACAGCACCGACAACGGCGATCCCCGCATTTGAATATTTCGTCTTCGCGCCCGGCGGATAGATCAATTCAGTCTCGTTCAAACTGGCGACGGTCTCCCTGAGCGTCGGTTGTGTCGGATCGAAGTAATGCCCGACGGGCGGCTCGCGCACCAGGCCGGCACGATGCGACATCAACTGACGCAGCGTGACGGGCTTCCCGAAGGGATTCTTCGGGCGGAAATCGGGAAGATAGGCGGTGATCGGCGCATCGAGAGAGAGCGTGCCCTGCTCCACCCACTGCATGATGGCGATGTCGGTAAAGAGCTTCGATACGGACCCCACCCGGTAGACGGTCTCCGGTGTTGCCGGGGTTTTGCTGTCGGGATCGGCATAGCCGAATCCGCGAGTCCACACCAGACGCTGATCATCCACGACGGCGATGGAGAGCGCCGGGAGTTCTTTGTCGGCCATCTCTTGCCGGATGAACGGCTCAAGGACGGCTGTAAATGTGGCGCTCTCGTCGGAGCGAAGCGCGTCACCCGACGCCTTCGAGCCAAGGCTCAATGCCGTCGCCCCCCACAGACCGAGAAGTAAGAGAACGACAAAAGATTGGAGCCCTCGATTTTTCGCCATCGTTTATTCCGTCCGAGATGAAGAAGGGCGGACCGGATCTTTCAGCCCGCCGGTCATGGCGTGGATAACCCCTCACGGCAGAGCGGCGTCCTTACCGGCTCGCGGCGGGAGGGCAGCTCATCGGCTGTCATTACCGCGAGGACGGTCTGACCCTCTTGAAATCAACACCGAGCACGCGCATTGTTGCTACTTCGCCGGAGGCATCCAGAGTGAAGACCACCTGTTCGTTGTCCAGCGGCGAATCGCCGCGAAGGGTGAACGTATCGTAATGGAAATGCTCCAGCGGGAGTTTGAACGTGCTCCAGCGAAAGACGAGGGTTGAGCCCTCCAGCGTCACCGTCGCCTGACCGTATGCAGGGTCCTCATACGTGCCGGCGTAGGCGGCCAGCTCCCGGGACGGTTTCGTACCCTTGTGGCGCTTTTCCTCGCGTTCTTTGAGACGGGCTTTCTGCTCGGCTTCCTGCTTGGCGACCTGCTGGAGGATGTAGGCGTTCCAATCTTTCTTGGGCAGGCCGAGCAGATAATCCACCAGCGTGTTGGAGAGGGCTTCGGGCATCTGCGTCCCTCCGAGATTGGCCAGAATGACCAGGCCGAGTTTCGCCTCCGGCACGAGCACGACGCGAGCCCGGAACCCGTCAATGGCTCCGCCGTGACTGACCAGATAATGACCGCGATAATCCTGAAGCACCCACCCCATGCCGTAGCACATCAGGTGCGTATCGGGGTTCATCGCTCGAGTCGTGCCTTCCAGCCGCATCACCATCTGCGGCGTCTTCGTCTCGGCCAAAGCCGCAGCCGAGATGAGTCGCTTCCCCTCGAAGGTTCCGTCGCCGAGCTGGAACCGAATCCACTGGCTCATATCGCGGGCGCTGGCATTGACCGAACCGGCCGGGCCGATATTGTCAATGTTTCGCCAGGGGATCGGCTCCACGATGCCCTCTCGATTCTTGCGATGGGGTGTCGCATGATCGGGCGATTTCTCGGCCACCGTCGTGCTGAAGTTGGCCGTCTTCATCCCCAGGGGATCGAAGATCCGCTTTTGCACAAAATCCTCCCAGGTGGTCCCGGCGGCCACGCCGACGGCATAGCCCGCTGTGAGAAACATGATGTTCTGGTACTGATAGACGGAACGGAACGAGCGGGTCAGTTTCACAGCTCCGATTTTGCGGATGATTTCCTCTCGACTCCAGGGCGAGCCGTACCAGAGCAGGTCATGCCGGCTGAGACCGGTGCGATGCGTCACCAGATCGCGCAGAGTCACGTTGTCATCGGCCAGCGGATCGGAAAGGCGGAAGAACTCCACATAGCGACGGACCGGATCGTCCCAGGCCATTTTGCCTTCGTCCACGAGCATGGCCATGGCCGTTGCCGTCATCGCTTTGGTGGTCGAACCGATGGCGAAGAGGGTATCGGGTGTGACCGGTTCGGTGCTACCGACTCTCTTCACACCATGCCCCTTGAGATAGATCACCTCATCGCCTTTGACGATGGCCACCGACGCGCCCGGAACCCCAAAGGCCTTGAGCGCATCCTGCACCATGGAATCAATCGTTGCTGGATCAAAGGACTGCGCGCGGGCCCACACGGGCAGCGCCAAAGACACCATCACAGCAACAGATAAAAGGACAGCCCATGAGCGTTTTCTCATCATCTCCAACCTCCTTTCAGGATCGGGATGAGCATGTCTCGTTGAGATGGCGGTCGCCGCAATCATCCACCGCTTGGGGATCGAGGACTGCGCCGTCTCGGCTCATGATACCAGCGGGAGCCGGTACGATATTCTTCCTCGGTCTGTCGCAGGCGCGCGAGCGTCCGTCGAGGCTTGATATGAGCGCAGGCCACCAGGATCGCGTTGAGCAGCCCCATCGGAGCAACGTAGGATCCCGTGAAGAGCGAACTGGTAATCGGCGCAAGGAGATAGTCATCGGCATAGCGGGCGAGCGGCGTCGTGTCACTGTCGGTAATCGCAAACGTCGGCACGCCGCGCTCGCGCGCCAACTGAACGGCTTCGACCGTCACGCGCAAACAGCGACCGAAACTGACGGCGATGACGAGATCCTTCGATCCGAGCAGGCGAATTTTGTGATGCAAATGACCTTCGCTGCCGATGAGTGCCTCGGCATCGAATCCGAGCGGCATTAACCCGTAGGCGAGGAAGGACGCCAGCGATGCCGCCAGATCCACTCCCACGATGGCAATGCGTCGGGCTCGGTGAATCCGTTCGGCCAGAGCATTGAGTTTGTCTACGTCGAGCCAGCTCCGCAGCGTCGCCAGGTTCTTCTGATCCTGCTCGAGGCTGACCCGGATATGCTCGGCCAGACTGCGCTGCTCGCGGGCCGCTGCCTGCATGATTCGATACGGTGTGATGCGCTCGACGAAGTGCCGTCGCAGGTCGCGGGCAAAATCGGCGAAATGGCGATAGCCGAGCGCCTGCGTCGTTCGCACGATCGTGGCGGCATCCACGTTATATCGCCGGGCGAGTTCCCGCGACGAGAGATAGAATGTCTCATGGGAGGCCTCGAGGATGGATTGAATGAGTTGCCGACGGCGCTCGCTCAGCCGCGTCCGCGCCCGCTCAAACCGGATCTCCAGAAGCGTCGGCTCCGGCCACGAAGTCGTCCCCTCCCCCGATGTCGGGGGTATATCGGGCGAGGCCGCATTCATCGAGGGACGCAGCAGGCGCGACCGTTCGGAGGCATCGGCTTTCCGACTCTCGTGTCGGTCGGTGACCCTGGAGGAAGGCGACGCAAATGGTCGTGGTGTCCGCATGGAACGCGCCAGCATAGCAGAAGCCTCCATCCGATGCAACGGGTCCTCCCATTTTTCTCAGTTCTGCGCAACAGCTATTGCATAATGCCGTCTCCGGCAAATCCTGGCGTCTTCCGGATTCAAAACACACCGGAGGCCACGAGGCGCCGATTTTAGCGCCCGCATCACACTTGCTCATGCTTGTCTCTTTACCGCCTGCCCGGACAAACCTGAAAAGCTCACCCGACCTCTTGAAAATGGCACGGCGATGAACTTTGTGGCAGCTTAAGGCTGACGGTTTCGGGCGAGGGTCCTGACCAGGGCGTGGGGGAATTCACCCACCTGCCTGTGAGATTTCTCCCACACCGCTGAAGTTTCTCCCACCGCTGAAATGTCGAATTTCCTTGACGATGCCACAAGAGGCTCGCACTTGCACCCATCTGGAACGGCTCTTGCTACAGGCTCGGATGTCAACGTCGGGTGAACGTGGGAACAATGAGCGAGAGAGGGAGATTCACGATTCGCGTGCCGGACATCGAGTTCTGGAAGGAAATGATCCCCTGTCAGGCCGCCTGCCCCGTGGGCACTGATGCGGGAAAGTATGTCCAACTGATCGCCGAGGGTCGGTATGAAGAGGCCTATCTAATCGCTCGCTCGCCCAATCCCTTTGCTTCCGTGTGCGGACGGATTTGCGCGGCTCCCTGCGAAGATCAGTGTCGGCGGGGCCGCCTCGATGCACCGGTCAGCATTCGAGCGCTCAAGCGATTTGTTTGCGAACGGTATGGCGTGGAGTCGCTGTCCCCCGATACGCAGGACAAACTTTTTGAGGGAGAGACCGAGTCGGGCAATAAGACGCGCTGGCATCTGCCGATCCTCACCGCTTCCCGAAAAAACGTGGCCCGCGGCCAACGGGTCGCCGTCATCGGAGCCGGACCGGCGGGTCTGTCCTGCGCTCATGATCTGGCTTTGATGGGCTATCGGGTGACGATTTTTGAAGCCAGCGACACACCGGGCGGAATGATGTTTCATGGCATTCCGGAATTTCGCCTGGCCCGGTCCATCATCGAAAAAGAGATCGCCAAGGTGATTCAGCTCGGCGTCGAGATTCGGTTCAATACCCCGTTGACGCCCTCCTTCGGCCTGAGGCACCTCAAGGAGCTGGGATACCAGGCGATCTTCCTCAGCGTGGGGGTGCAAAAGGGGCGCGAGCTGGCCATCGAAGGATCGCATCTGGATGGAATCATCAAGGCGATTGACTACCTGATCAATATCAACAACGGCTATCGGGTGAACCTGGGCAAGCGGGTGCTGGTCATCGGCGGCGGATTTGTGGCCTTTGATGCCGCGCGGATGGCCCTTCGCGCCGGATTGGAGGAAGCGGGCGAAAGCATCGGCAGCGGAGAGATGAAGACGGCTCTGGATGCCGCACGGGCGGCTCTCCGCGCCGGAGCCGTCGAGGTGCATATGGCGAGCCTGGAATCGTTCGAGGAAATGCCGGTGATGCGAACCACCCAGGGCCGAGAAGAATTTGAAGAAGCGCGACGAGAAGGAATCATCTTCCATCCCCAGCGGGGAGCCCGCCGATTCCTCGGTGATGGACGGGTACGTGCCGTCGAATTCATCGGCGTGCGTCGCACCTACGATGAAGATGGGCGCTTCAATCCGCAATATGATCCGAGCATTAGCGAGACTCTCGAAGCCGATTCGGTCATTCTCGCTATCGGACAGCAGGCCGATCTTTCTTTCCTCACTCCGGAGGATGGCATTCAACTGACGCCGCAGGGGACGATCGCCGTTGACCCGCAGACGCTGGCGACATCTGCGCCGGGAGTTTTTGCCGGCGGTGATGTGGCCTTCGGTCCGCGAAATCTCATCGAGGCGGTGGCCAATGGCAAACGCGCGGCGCTCTCCATTGACGAGTATCTCCGGGGCGTTCATCCCGCGCCCAGAATCCGGCTTTCGGTGGAGAAAATTCCCACGCGACGATACCGAATGGCCGAAGGATACGACACCGCGTCCCGACAACCTCCTCCGACTGTTGATCTGCATCGGCGCACCGGCATCTCCGAGGTCGAACTGGGCTATGACGAACAGCAGGCCCGGCGTCAGGCCGAACGCTGCCTGTACTGCCACATTCAAACCATCTATGATCCCGAAAAATGCATCCTCTGCAATCGCTGCGTGGATGTGTGCCCGGAGTACTGCCTGAAACTCGTGCCGTTTGAGGATCTCGATCTCTCACCGGAGGAGCGGGCGACACTGCGCGAGCACTATGGTTACGGCGACGATCTCGCACCGCTGTCGGCCATGATCAAGGACGATGAGAAATGCATCCGCTGTGGTTTGTGCGCCATTCGATGTCCCACCGATGCGATGACGATGGAGGTGTTTGTCTATGAAGAAACTGAAGCTGTTGCCTGAGCGAGAGGCGTCCTCTGCGGCTCACGAGCGAGGTCCGAGGACAACACGACGATCGTTCCTCACGCGCTGGGGATTGGGGGCGACGCTGGTGGCGCTGGCTGGTCACGCCTATGCGCTGCTGCGAGCACTGGTCCCCAATGTGCTCTATGAACCCCCGCGACGCCTCAAAGTCGGCTCCCCCGATCGCTTCCCCGAGGGAACGACGTTTCTCGAAGAGCATCGCCTGTTCATTGTACGGGAGCGAAATACGTTCTACGCCATTTCGGCGGCCTGCACGCACCTGGGGTGCACGGTCAAACTCGTCGCACTCAATCAACCGAAGAAGGTCACCATTCGAGGGCAGACCGTCGAGGAGCGACGAGAATTCCACTGCCCGTGTCATGGATCGAAATACCACGGCGATGGCACGAACTACGCGGGACCGGCCCCCCGGCCGCTTGACTGGTATAAGCTCGAAGTTGCGCCCGAGGACGGCCAGCTCGTGGTCTCTCTGTCGGAGAGGGTCAATCAAGACTTCCGCCTCACGGTCTAGACCGATTGTGACTCGGACGCTGCCCCGGGGCGGAATGTCTGAGTGAACGCGAAGGAGTTCGATGATGGCACGGAAACAATCACTGTGGCACCGGCTCACCTGGACCTGGCAGCCGCGCAGCGAGCGGGAGTCGAGCGATGCTGTGGTGAGAAATTTGCTCCTCCACTGGTTTCCCGCCAGGGTGACGGAACAAAGCCTGAGCTTTCGCTATTCGCTCTGGTTGGGGACGATCTCGGCCGTGCTGTTTTTGATCCTGGTTGTCACCGGCGTGATCCTGATGTTTCTCTACGTTCCTTCGGTCGAGCGAGCCTACTCCTCGGTCAAAGACATTGAGTATGCCGTCTCCTTTGGATGGTTCATTCGCGGGCTGCACCGGATTGCCGCCCATCTGATGGTCGCCGCGGTCTTCTTTCACATGGTTCGGGTGTTTCTCACCGGGGCCTACAAGAACGGAATCGGTGCCGAGCAAAATCGCCCGTTGAACTGGCTCATCGGGATCGCACTGCTTCTTTTGACGCTGCTTCTGTCGTTCACCGGCTATTTGCTGCCCTGGGATCAACTGGCCTACTGGGCAATTACCGTCGGCACCAACATCGCACGAGCTGCGCCGATTGTGGGTGAGGGGATCCGCTTTATGCTTCTTGGCGGCCATGAGATTGATCAAAACGCATTGTTGCGTTTTTACGTGTTGCACTGCTTTGTCCTGCCGGCGGCGGTGGTGCTCCTGTTCTCCTGGCACATGTGGCGGG
>DATLZR010000102.1 GCA_035573895.1 Blastocatellia bacterium
GGTCCATCACCGCCGGTCTGGCCGTCTACGACACGATGCAGTTCATCCGGCCCGATGTGCAGACGATCTGCATTGGACAGGCGGCCTCGATGGCGGCCGTGCTCCTGGCCGGGGGAACAAAAGGGAAACGGTTTGCCCTCCCGAATTCTCGAATCCTCATCCATCAACCTCATGCCGGCGGCATCTCGGGACAGGCCACTGACATCAAGATTGCCGCCGAAGAGATCCTACGTGTTCGGCATCTGATTTCATCCGTGCTGGCGAAACACACCGGTCAGCCGCTCGAAGTGATTGAGCGCGACGTCGAACGAGATTTGATCATGACGGCCGAACAAGCCGTCAGCTACGGGCTCATTGATCATGTCATCACTCATCGCGGCGAGTGAACCTCACTCGAACGCGACCAGGCGACCGTCAGCAACGACACGTGGAGAGGGGTCATGGTGCGAAAATCCGACGAACTGCTGCGTTGTTCCTTCTGCGGAAAGAGCCAGAACGAAGTTAAAAAACTCATCGCCGGGCCGACCGTCTACATCTGCAACGAGTGCGTTGACATTTGCAACGAGATCATGGCCAACGACGTTCCGGCTGAGCCCCCGCATCAACCGCGACTCCCGAAGCCGCTGGAGATCAAGGAATTCCTCGACCAATATGTGATCGGCCAGGAGGAGGCCAAGAAGAAACTCGCCGTCGCCGTCTACCAGCACTACAAGCGCGTGGCCATGAGTCGCTATCAGAGCGACGTGGAGATTCAAAAGAGCAACATCCTCCTGATCGGCCCCACCGGAACGGGAAAGACCTTGCTCGCTCAAACGCTGGCCCGGATGCTCGATGTTCCGTTCACCATCGTTGATGCCACTACCCTGACCGAGGCCGGTTACGTCGGTGAAGATGTGGAAAACATCCTCCTGCGCCTCATCCAGGCGGCCGGAGGCGATGTCGAACGCGCCCAATACGGAATCATTTATATTGACGAGATCGACAAGATCTCCAAAAAGGATGACAATCCCTCCATCACCCGCGATGTTTCCGGCGAAGGTGTCCAGCAGGCTCTGCTGAAGATCCTCGAGGGGACGATCGCCAATGTCCCTCCACACGGGGGGCGCAAGCATCCTCATCAGGATTTCATTCCCGTTGATACGACCCATATTCTCTTCATCTGCGGCGGGACGTTCGTCGGCCTGGAGAAAATCATCGAGCGCCGTCTGGGGAGTCGCTCGCTCGGTTTTCGCGCCGAGATCCGCACGAGTTCCGAGAAGTGGCGAGATAATCTGCTCTTCAAAGTTCAGCCGGAGGACCTCATCAAGTTTGGCCTCATCCCCGAATTCGTCGGACGCTTGCCGGTAATCACCGCGCTACACGAATTGGACGAAGATGCTCTGGTGGAGATTCTCACCAAGCCCAAGAACGCCATCACCAAGCAGTATCAGAAGCAATTCGAGTATGACAACATCAAGCTGCGGTTCACCGACGACGCGCTCCGCGCCATCGCCCGCGAGGCCTTCCAACGAAAGGTCGGAGCACGAGGTCTGCGAATGATCCTGGAAGAGCTGATGCTCGACGCGATGTACCTGCTACCGTCGCAGAAGAAAATCAAGGAACTCGTCGTAACCCGGGAAATGGTGGAAAACCGCTCGATCACCGCGCGCCTGCTGGAAAAGAAGGCCGTTTAGAACGGTGAGGCGGATGAGAGAAAGCCAATGATGGACGAATTCAGCGATCTCACACCCAAAGACATTGTGCGTTATCCTCTGGTCCCGATTCGCGACGTCGTGATCTTTCCCCATGCGCCTCCGGCCCGATTCCTCATCGGACGGCGATCATCCATTATCGCGTTGGAGAAGGCTCTGGCGGGCGATCGCATGGTCTTTCTCGCGTCACAGCACGACGCGACCGTTGATGAGCCAACGCCGGATCAGATCTATCGCGTCGGTACCATTGCCTATATCACCCGGAGCCTCCGCCGGAGCGATGGGAACATCACGGTGGAGGTGGAGGGGCGTCAGCGAGCGCGCGCCCTGACCATCGTGCAGGAAGGAGGCTGCTTCATGGCTTCCGTCCGTCGGATCGTGCCCGATGTCGAAGATGGGACGAAGATCCGGGCGTTGCTCACCCGCCTCAGCGCATCCCTCGACCAATACTGTCAGAACTATCCTGATGCCGAGACCCTCCGTCATGTCCTCCGGCTTCAAGATCCCTCGCAGGTGGCCGATTTGCTCGCCCACTGGCTTAAACTGGAAGTGGACGTCAAGCAGAGCCTGCTGGAGACCACCTCCGCCTCTCAACGCCTGGCCCGCTTGATCGAGATCCTCGACACAGAAGTGGAAAAGGCTCAGATTGACCGGGTGATCAACAATCGCGTGAAACGACAGATGGAGAAAGCTCAGCGAGAGTACTACCTCAACGAGAAACTCAAGGCCATTCACAAGGAACTCGGTCGAAAAGATGAGCGGGCGGAACTGGAGGAGTTGAGGCAGAAGATCGAAGCGGCGGGTATGAGCAAGGACGCCTATGACAAAGCGATGGCCGAGCTGCGGCGGCTTGAACAAATGCCCCCGATGTCGGCCGAGGCCACCGTCTCCCGCAACTACATTGATTGGCTCCTCGCCGTCCCCTGGAAAGAGAGATCGGAAGAAATTCGTGATTTGGGTTACGCCGAATCCGTCCTCGATGCCGATCACTACGGACTGGAAAAGGTCAAGGAACGCATTCTCGAATATCTCGCGGTTCGTCAGTTGGTGGAGACCCCTCGGGGATCAATCCTCTGCTTCGTCGGTCCCCCGGGCGTAGGGAAAACCAGCCTGGGGCGCTCTATCGCTAAAGCTACGGGGCGAAAATTCGTCCGCCTCAGTCTGGGCGGCGTCCGGGACGAAGCTGAAATCCGGGGACATCGGCGAACCTATATCGGGGCCCTGCCGGGACAAATCATCCAGATGATGCGGAAGGCGGGAACCATCAATCCGCTGATCATGCTCGACGAACTGGATAAACTGGGAGTGGATTTTCGGGGCGATCCCGCAGCGGCGCTTCTGGAGGTCCTCGACCCCGAACAAAACCACATGTTTCAGGACCATTATCTGGATGTCGAGTATGATCTCTCTCAGGTCATGTTCATTGCCACGGCCAACGTGACCCATACTATTCCTCCGGCACTCCAGGATCGGCTGGAGATCATTCGCATCCCGGGCTACACCGAACGCGAGAAACTGGAAATCGCCAAGCGCCACCTCATTCCCAAACAGATGAAAGCTACCGGACTCGCATCGAGCCAGATCGAGTTCACGGATCCCGCCATTCAGACGCTCATTCAGTGCTATACCCGGGAAGCCGGCGTCCGTCAGCTCGAGCGCGAGATCGGCTCGATCTGCCGCAAGGTCGCACGGAAGCTCGTCAGCTCAGACCTCAACCGGGAGAGCTTTCACGAAGTGATTCATCCCGAGACGGTCAGAACCTATCTCGGTCCCGAACGATACCGCTCCACTCTTCTCTCCGATAAAGCCGAAATTGGTGTGGCGACCGGGCTGGCCTGGACGGAATTCGGAGGCGATGTGTTGCAGATTGAGGTCACCCTCATGCCCGGAAGCGGCAAATTAACCTTGACCGGCAAACTCGGCGACGTAATGCAAGAGTCGGCTCAAGCCGCCATCAGCTACGTCCGATCCCGGGCAAGCGATTACGGCATCGCAGCCGATTTCCATAAAGAGCTTGATATTCACGTCCATATCCCTGAGGGGGCGATCCCCAAGGACGGCCCCTCGGCAGGAATCACCATCGCCACGGCTCTCATTTCGGCACTCACGCGAACCAGGGTTCGGTGTGATGTGGCCATGACCGGGGAAATTACCCTTCGCGGGAAGATCCTGCCCATCGGCGGCGTTAAAGAGAAACTCCTGGCCGCCCATCGGGTGGGAATTACAACGCTCATTCTCCCCAAGGAAAACGAAAAGGACTTGGTGGACATCCCCGATGATATTCGCGCACAGATGAACATCCGTCTCGTTGACACGATGGATGAGGTTCTCCCTCTAGCCCTCGAAGGAACGTTCCGATCACGCGATGATTCAGAACCGACTCACCCGGTATGGGCTCAGCCTCCAGGGACACATCCAGATGCGCCCCATATCGCCGAGTGATGAGAGTACCTACGGAGCGGCTCCGAGCCTGATGCGGTAACACCGGAGAACGGGCGGAGCCCTTTGTCGCCGACGCCAAAATCACATTTAACAGGAATCGGATTCCACCGAGACACCGACGCGACACGTCAGCGTCCGAATGACTCAGGCGCGGGATGCCCACATCCTACCGGAACTGTACTCAACATCCCACAGGAGGTGCCTATGGCGCTGGAGATCGCTCAGCTTAAGGAGATGAGTATCTCCCGGCTGACGCAGATTGCTCGCGACCTCAATATCCCCGAAGCGGGCACTCTACGGAAGCACGACCTCATCTTCAAGATTTTGCAGACTCAAACCGAGCGTAATGGCTATATCTTTGCTGAAGGCGTCCTGGAATGCCTTCCTGATGGGTTTGGGTTCTTACGCTCATCAGAGTACAGCTATCTCCCGGGACCCGACGATGTCTACGTCTCCGCTTCACAAATTCGCCGATTCCACCTGCAAACGGGTGACATCCTCGCGGGTCAGGTGCGTCCTCCGCAAAATGGCGAAAGGTATTTCGCCCTTCTTAAGGTCGAAGCGATCAACGACGAACCACCCGAACGTCATCGGGAGAGGGTCCCGTTTGATAGTCTCACTCCGCTTCACCCCTATGAGCGGATTCGCCTGGAAGTCGGACCGGACAATCTCTCGGCGCGGGTTCTGGACATGCTCACGCCCATCGGGAAAGGACAGCGCGGATTGATCGTTTCGCCCCCGCGAACGGGTAAGACCATGCTCTTGCAAAACATCGCCAATTCCATCTCCCGCAACCACCCGGAGATCGTCCTCATCGTCTTGCTCATTGACGAACGACCGGAAGAAGTGACCGATATGATGCGATCGGTTCGCGGAGAGGTCATCAGCTCCACCTTCGACGAACCCGCCGCCCGTCACGTTCACGTCGCCGAGATGGTCATCGAGAAAGCCAAGCGACTTGTCGAACATGGCCGAGATGTCGTGATCCTGTTGGACTCGATCACTCGTCTGGCGCGGGCCTATAACGCCACCGTGCCCTCGTCCGGTCGCGTTCTTTCGGGCGGCCTCGACGCTAACGCCCTCCAGCGTCCCAAACGCTTCTTCGGAGCGGCACGAAAGGTCGAAGAAGGAGGCTCGCTGACGATCATCGCCACGGCGCTCGTTAACACCGGCTCCCGGATGGACGACGTCATTTTCGAGGAGTTCAAGGGAACCGGCAATATGGAAATTCATCTGGATCGGCGGCTGGCCGACAAGCGCCTCTTCCCGGCCGTTGACCTGTTGCTGTCGGGAACACGGAAGGAAGAATTGCTGCTCTCCCCCGACGAACTCAACCGCATCTATGTGCTCCGTCGCGTGCTCAGTCAGCTCTCACCAGTGGAAGCGATGGAACTCCTGCTGGAGAAACTCGCCAAGACTCGATCCAATGCGGAATTTCTCGCCTCCATGCAGTCTCTTCAATAAGTGGCGCGCCCGAGAAGTTCCTCGCCTGACCTTTGCCGATGCTTTGAAACGCGACCCGTGGGGACCGATTGGCACTTCTGCGAGGCAGCCCGTCTGTTTGAGCCATCTCTATTACAGCAACCGACTCAGCGAAACATCGCCAGGGCATTGTCCCGCAGAATCTTTCGTTTGGCATCGGCGCTGAGAGGCAGGGCAACGAAGTTCTCGATATTAGCCTTGATGCTCGGCACTCCGGGCCCCGGCCAGTCACTCCCGAAGAGAGCTTTGTCAGCCACCCTCTCCAATTGAGGGAAGTACCGGAGAAGGTACTGCGGAGGGATGCTGGAAATGTCCAGGTAAACCCGGGGAAATCGCCGCACGAGAAAGATCGCTGTCTCCATCCACAGCGGCCGGCCTCCGTGCGCGATGATGAGGGTTAAATCGGGAAAATCCACTGCCACATCGTCAACATAGATCGGGTCGCCATACTTGTTCCGGGCTCCCGGAAAGATGGACGTCCCGGTGTGGATCATCACTGGCAAGCGGTAATCCGACGCCTTCGCATAAATCGTCTCCAGCGCCTTCAGTCCGTTGCGGTAGTCATTGGGATAGATGAGCTGGTGCGGCGGGTGAATCTTGATAGCCCTGATGCCCAGGTCAACGAGGCGATCCATGTCCGCGGCCGCATCGCGGGTGAACCGGGGATGAACCGATCCGAAAGGAATCAGCCGATCAGGATAGCGACGGGCATAGCGAGCGGAAAATTCGTTCACCTCATCGGTGAATCCCATTACGTCCGGACTCGTGTAATTGATGAGTCCGGCCTTCTCCACTCCCGCTTCATCGAGAAGCTCGATGAAGCGGTCGGGATCGCTCATGATCGGATCGAGAGTTTCCAGGTCCTTTCGGCTTCCCTGCATCATCTGGAGGATGTTGGGCTTGATCATCCGCCAGGGCATGATGTGAACATGAATGTCAACGACGCCATAGCCGAGTTCAGTCATGACTCTCTCCTGATTAATTCCTCGTGGTCGGAGCCCGATCGCGTCTCTCCGGCGTGGTTCGTCCGACGATCCCCCGCGGGATGTGGCCATCGCTCACTCAGCGTCGCCTGAAGCTCATCAGCTCGGAAGATGTGCGCCGACATTTTCGCGGATCGCTCGCTCGTAGACTCTCAGGCCGACGGCGACATCTTCGATGGCAATGCCCAGAGATTTGAAGAGCGTGATCTGGGATGCGTCCTCTCGTCCGGGGAGCCGGCCGCTCACCACCTCGGCCAACTCGTGGATCGCTTCCCAGCAGAGAATCCCTTTCTCGATGGCCACGAGAAATTCGCCACACTCGATCTTCGCCTGATCTCTAGAATCAACGACGATACGGTCCGCACGACGAAGAGTTTCCTCGTCCACCTCTCGACGGATTAGAGCATTCCCCCCGATGGCGTTGATGTGGACGCCGGGAGACAGCCACTCGCCCTTGAAGACCGGTTCGCGGGAGGTCGTCGCCGTAATGAGGATGTCGGCAGAACGCACCACCTCTTCCGGCCCCGCCGCCGGATGCACAGTAACCTGGAGCCGTTCACTCATTTCGGAACAAAAGGCTCGACATCGTTCCGGTCGGCGACTGAAGGCCAGCACCTGACGGATCGGTCGGACGGCGCAAACGGCCTCGAGCTGACTCCGGGCCTGCCACCCTGTTCCCAGGATACCCACCGTTGCAGCATCGGCGCGCGCCATATACTTGGTAGCAACGCCGCTCGCGGCACCCGTGCGCATCTGCCCGAGCGCGTCCGCCTCCATGAGAGCGAGAAGTTCCCCTCCTTCGCCATCGTAGAGCAAAACGACAAACCGGGCCCCCTCTCGCGTAACCGTGTAGGCCTTAAGCCCGAGGATCCTCTGAGCGACGAGCGCCCCGCTCATCACATGAAGCGTGCATCCGGGAATGCGCACGCGATGGCGCGGGGTGTTTGTCGCCTGCCCCCGGTCGAGCTGACGAAAGGCACTCTCGACGGCCTCCAGCGCCATCTCCATCGTCAATAATGTTCGTACCTCGTGCTCGGTGAGGACGAGCGTCATTGGCAAGACCTCTTCATCGGCCTACCGATCAGGAGCCCTTCCGGCCACGATCCGATCGGTATGTGGCAAATGAAGTTTCCGTCTCCCACACGGTCACTTCCACCACCGGGAATCCCTGCGACAGCGCACACTCATAGATCATTCTCGCAATAGCTTCAGCCGTCGGGTTCGATTGCATGACGTAACACTCCACTCCCTGCTCTCGAAGTATCGGGAGAAGCGGGTCGCTCTCGGCCAGGA
>DATLZR010000103.1 GCA_035573895.1 Blastocatellia bacterium
AGCGAACTCGGCCGCCTCGATCAATGAGCGTGACCGTGGGGATCAGCCGCACAGGGTGAGTGTCAGAGTTACGCGGATCCTTCTTTGTTTTGCAGGGGAAGCTGCATCCCCGCGTGAGCTTTGAGAGGGGCAATTCCGCTGGGAATCCGCCGTTGAGGATCATCAGGGCGAGAGGTAGGTTCGCGCCAGCGATTTTCGCTTTCCCTTGACGGAGGCACGAATCATCAGATGGCGCACCGGATCGGTGAGATAGAACCGCACGCCATCCGGCCTCCAGAACCAGGCCAGCGGAAGGCGCAACGTCTCACCAGGAGCGATCTCCGATGGCGGCAGCCCTTTCCATCGGGGAACATACCGGTCATTGAGGACAATCTCGATTTCTCTCAGGGGCGCACTCTCCCGATTGGTGATGTGAAACTGATAGCCGTCGAAGTGAACCTCGAGCTTCAGTGCCCTGTCGAGACGATGGAAGCGAATAAACATCGTCGCACTGACAATGACAATGGCGCCAAGAGCAGCCACGATCAGGCGGACCCGCCGACCCGTCGGCGGTGATGATGTCGCGAAATCGGTAAAGAGATCACGTGTCACGGAATCTTCTCGCTCCATGCCATCGCCGACGAGATCCAGAGACGCATCGGCCATGAACGATCACGACGACACAAAGATCATCCGCCCTCACCGGTCGGTGTCCTTCGGGATTCACTGTTTCGGAGGAGCAGGAGGCCGTCCCGCGAGGCGCTCTGACGGAGACCTGCTATAACCTCGATGTTACCCAGGAGACTATCGGTGCGATGACCGATGAAGCGGCATATCCGATATAGAAGGCGCTGACTCCGATCATGAGCGCCGTCATGAGCCAGCCGGGGCGGGCGCTTCGGGGGAGGAAGCGACGATTCATGAGCAACGTCAGTGGACAATAAAGAGCCATGGCGATTCCGCCCGAGAATCCGGTCAGGAAGAGAAAGCTCTGGGCACGAGTGCTCGTCTCCAGGACGTAGGTCAGCAGACACCCCAGGACGATCCAGGCGATGGCCGTCACCGCATACCAAAATCCCAGCGGACGCGATCGGGCCGCGCGAAAATTCGTGTGAATGATGTCGGCCAGGCTGCGGGAAACGCCATCCACCAGCGTCAACTGAGTGGACAGCAGAGTAGCTACTGCCACCAGCAAAAAGATCGTCGTGGCTCCGCGAAAGAAACGACCGAGCACAAGCGCTTCGAGCGCCAGGAAACTGATCTCCTTCCCCTCATAAAACGCTTTGGTCCCCTGCCAGGTGATCACTCCCTGCTCCGTCAACGGGAAAACGACGGCCAGCGATGCGAAAATGAAGAGCAAAATCGTCACACTGTTCAAAAACCAGAAAAAGAGGACCTGATCCTGAACGGCGTGGCGCCACCACTGTCGCCACCGTCGCTGCTGAACGGGATGATCGGGGAACCGATATCCGGTCAGAGAATCGCGCGGGCTGCGGTCGCGTAAGATATTCGTCAGGACCGGGACGTGAATTCCCATGCCCAGGTTCTTATCGCGGAGGTAAAACGTATAAAAAAGATTGGCTGTGCCTCCGGCCCCAGCGAAAACGATCCAACTGAAAAATTCCGCGTAGCTCACGTCGGGTTCTTTATGCCCGAGATTGAGCACGCCGCGCCCCAGGCGAGCCCAGGTGTCGGATGTCCCCATGAACAGGGCGAGGACGATGAGGCCGACAAGGATAATCACGACCATCACTTCGGTGGAAATTTCGACCGAGCGATAGATGATTTTGGGGCCGAAGAGAATGACCGCCACAGCGGCAAAGGTGAGAGTCGTCCAGGCCCAATCGGGTCCTCCATCGTGCGCCGTAACCTGCGGGCCGAGCACCAGAGCGCGTACGGCTTCACCGCAACTGCGGGCCCAGCCCGGCAGCAACCAGGAAGTGAGCGTCAGGAGAATAAAGATATGGGCGAAGCCCCGCCAGAGCCGGGCATATCCCGTATAGGCCGTTTCCCCCGTTGCCAGGGCATAGCGGGCCAGCTCCAGATTGATGATCATTTGCAGCAAAATGCCCACACCGGCAGCCCAGATCATCCCGGCCCCGTAGCGTCCGACGACCGTTGGCCAGATGATCAACTCCCCGGCTCCGATGGAAAGACCGAGCAGGACTGCTCCCGGTCCCACCACGCGCCAGAAACTGCCGGGATAAGGAGGCAACTCGGCCACCTCAAACGGCGGCAGGTGCGGGCTCCCCGAAGGGAGCGCATCCGGTTCGGCCTCCTGCATTACCCTCACCGGAGAGGGCGTGACCGTCTTCTCCTTGTGACGCGGCATGGTCCGCTTTGCCCTCACACCGAACCCGTGATGAAGCCACTCATTCAAGCAAAAATATGCCACCGGCGCAACCACTGCGAAGGATAGCGCGCTTTGCTCAGAGACGAAGAAGGGCACTTCGCCCTTCCCGTCTGCGTGCCACGCACAGGCAGGCCCGGTACAGGCCTCGTCCCCTCCCCCGGGATGAGGTTAACTTGCCTCCATGCGGATTGGCGACCGACAACCGGGATGTTTCCTTCCGTGATAGATGTGCGTTGCAAAATTTTTGCCCGGAACAGTATTATTGGGGCGGCCTGGCAACACTTTTAGGAAGGGAAAAATTTTTCAAACTTTTTATCCTCGGAGGCCGTCAGAGAGGACGAGCAGAACTAAAAGGGAGGCCGGACCGCAATGACAAATCATGTCACGCCCTGTGCCGCACCGCTTCTGCTGGCGGATGCTCAAAGACAAGGGCCTTCCGGCACGAGAGAGCAATTGGAATCCAGGCTAAATGTGTCGCTCTCCCGCTGTGGACGCTCATCGGGATCGCAAAATCCTCCTGACTATGATGGCATCCGGCCTCTGCGCTACTGGCCTTTCATTAGCGGCACCATTGCGAGGGAGCCCTGGTTCCGCTCCGAAGTGAGGAAAAGGGATCTAGACTCTCCGGTCTGCGACCCGGCACAGGCTCAAAAGCCTGCACCACATCCTTTGGAGGAGGATTCGTATGCCACTGGATGATCAGGACAAGATCGCCCATCTGTTGCGTCGAGCGGGGTTCGCGGCGCGACCCGAAGAGATCGAGGCTGGCGTCGCTCGCGGACTCCAGGCGACCATTGATTTGCTGCTTGATTTTGAGAACGTTCCCGATAATCTCGCCCCTCCGCCACCGGGGCTCGATTACAATGTGGGGACGGGCAATCCCCCACGGGGATATACCGAGAACGTCCTCGGATGGTGGCTCAATGCCATGATCACGACCAGCCGACCGTTGCAGGAGAAGATGGTACTGTTCTGGCACCAGTTGTTTGCCACCTCGGTGGCTGGGGTACCGGATCCACGCCAGATGTACCTGCAGAACGAGAACTTTCGCGGCAATTTCAATCCCGATACGGGCCAGGTGATGCGGCGCAATCCCGCCAATCCTTTTCCCGTGGGGAATTTTCGCCTCATGCTGGAATATCTGAGCAAGGATCCGGCGATGCTCTACTGGCTCGATAACGTCATCAATCGGCGCAAGGACAGTGAAGTTGGGACCAATGAGAACTACGCCCGCGAGCTGCATGAACTCTTTTCGATGGGCGTCGAAGATGTCGTCGCCAAGGTTCCCAACTACACCGAGCGCGATGTGCGCCAGGCATCACGCGCACTGACCGGCTGGACGGTGCGCCCGCTACGACAAAACAACGACAATTTCCCTCGCGCGTTCTTCTTCAACAGTCGGGATCATGACTTCGGTCCCTACGAGCACCTGGGCAAGCGCGGCGGCACCAATGCCGACTTCATCTTCGACAACATCGTCGCCCACCGCAATCCGGGGCAGGCACAGTCAGCCGTCGGACGGTTCCTCGGATTGCGCCTGTTTCGCTTTTTCGGCTATCACGATCCGGAGCCGGAGATCATCAATGCCCTGGCCGATGTCTTTGACAACGGATCGCCGAAATACTCCATCAAGAACATGCTGCGGACAATCTTCACGCCGGGCAACCTCGTCTCCGAAGCCTTCTATTCAGAGAAGGCCTTCAAGGCTCATGTGAAGAGCCCGACCGAGTACATTGTGGGAACATTCCGTCTGCTCAAGCCCGAGGGAATTCCTCTCACCTATCCCACGACGGCGGATACCAATCCGGAGAGCCTACCGGTCCCTCCCCTCCTGCGCACGGTTCTTTTCTGGGCCAATCAGATGGGACAACTGCTCTGGGCTCCTTTCGATGTGAGCGGGTGGAAGGAAGGACTTAACTGGATAAACACGACCTTTGATCTGGCGCGATTCAACTTCGCCAACACCTTCGTCACGTTTGATGCGCGGCAGGGAGGGCTTTCGACCGATGCGTTGCGGACTCTGTTACTGCAAAAGGGAGCACAAACGCCAGAGCAGGTCGTGGATGTCCTGACCGATCTGCTGCTGCAATCTCCCGTTTCCCATGAAACGCGCACGACGCTCATCAACTACCTGCTCGCGGGCAACAATGGAAACGGTCAGTTCCCCTTCGACATCACCCGCAACGATACGATTGATAATAAAGTCCGGGGCTTGATCCACCTGATCATGTGCTTGCCGGAGTATCACTTGAGTTAAGGAGCGAACCTATGAAGAAGACAACGCGACGCCACTTTCTCAAACAAAGCGGCTTCACCTTGATGGCGGTGGGGTTGAGCCGAGAGGCCTTTTACCATAATCTGGGATTGGCCGCCAACAGCACGCTGACGCAAGCGGCTGCGCTCAGCCCGACCGATAGAATACTGGTCGTCGTTCAACTGGCCGGTGGCAATGACGGGATCAATACGGTGATTCCCCTGAGCGGTTCGCTCTACGCGACCTATCAGCAGCGACGACCGACTCTGGCCGTTGCGCCCGATCAGGTCCTTCCGGTGGGAACCGACAGCGCGGGGAATCAGCTCGGCTTTCATCCCCGGCTTCCCAAGTTCAAGGCATTGATGGATCAGGGACACCTCGGCGTCATCCAAGCGGTCGGCTATCCCAACCCCAACCGCTCTCACTTTGAGTCCATGGCGATCTGGCATACGGCTAATCCTGTTCGCCCGGATGGGACGGGGTGGCTCGGCGACTACCTGGACGTAGCCTATCCTTCCAATGACAATCCGCTCATCGGGGTGTATCTGGGAGGAACGCTCCCGCTGGGATTGAAAGCGAGGGAAGTCATCGTTCCGGCCATCAGCAATTTCGAAACCTATCGCTTTCAGACCGATCCGCGGTATCCGCAGGATGCCGCCAATCGCATCAACGCCTTCCTCGCCCTCAACCGTGAAGCGGCGTCCGAGAACACTTATCGAGAGATCATCCGCCAGGTCGCCCTCGACGCCTACCAGAGCGCCGAAGGGCTGCAAACGGGCATCCGTCGGTATACGCCGGATCCAGCGATCCAATATCCCACCGCGAATCCGCTGGCCCGCGTCCTGCAAATGGCGGCGCAAATTATCGGCGGAGGTTTGGGAACGAAAATTCTCTACGTGACGCTCGGTGGATTCGACACCCACCAGACGCAAAACGGCGCCAACGGACAGGGAGGCCAACCGCTCTTGCTCCAGTATCTGGATGACGCCATTGACGCCTTTTATCGAGATATGAAGCGACTGGGCGTTGACGATAAGGTCCTCATCATGACCTGGTCCGAGTTCGGGCGGAAGGTCGGAGAAAACGGCAACCGGGGAACAGATCACGGCGCCTCAGGTCCTCAATTTGTCATCGGCACGCCCGTCCGCGGCGGGTTCTTCGGCGTCTATCCGAGCTTGACTGATCTGGACAAGGATGATGGCACCAAATTCTCGATTGACTTTCGTTCGATCTACGCTACGATCCTCGAACGATGGCTCGGCGTCAGCTCGCGGGAACTTCTCGGCGGGACATTCGAACTGCTGAATTTCCTCCCCTGAGGATCGGGTTGGCGTGGCCACCGGCGTGCGGGCAACAGAAGGCGGTGCTACCGAGCGGTCCGGGCCGCGGAGACGGTGGATACCGGCAGTCGGGGTTCTGCCTGGTGTGGGATTGTTCCTGCTGGCGGGCCTGCTCGCCTGGGGATTTTCCACCGGTCCCCTGCCCGGATTCACCGGCGCTCCTGGAGAGAATACCTGCACCGAGTGCCACGACGAATTCGGCGAAGAGACCAACTCCGGCACCGGTATTCTCACCCTCACCCATCCTTCCCGCTACGAGCCGGGCCAGCGGATGACGATAACCGTCGAACTCCGTCAGCCCGGACAGCGGCGATGGGGGCTTCAGGTGACGGCCCTCACGGTTGAAGGTGCAACACCGGCGGGGGAGTTTATCATCACTGATCCCGTTCACACCCAGCTCGTTCGCGGACCGGCGGGCCGCATCTACGTCGAACACACCTTCGCTGGAACATTCTTCGGTCAACGCGATGGAGCCATCTGGACGTTCGATTGGATCGCTCCGAAAAGCGATGTCGGCCCGATCGCCTTTTATGCGACGGGTAATGCTGCTGACGGTGATGGGACGCGCCTGGGCGACTGGATTTATTCAACACAGTCGGTCATTGCGCCACCGTCATATCCCGGGGTGACGCTAGTCTCTCCTGGCGGAGGCGAGGTCGTGAGTCCCGGCGAGACGTTTCTCATCCGATGGGCGGCGACGCCAAACTCTTCGAGTTTCACCCTGCTCTATTTTCCCCGTCCGGGAGCCCTGCCGGAGACAATCGCGTCCGATCTTCCCTCCAATGCCCGATGTTTCCGATGGACCGTTCCCGAAACGGCGGCTCTGTCGGCTCGCCTGGCCGTGCTGGCTTTCAATGAAAATGGATCGGGAGCTGACGAAACTGACCTGCCCATTGTGATTGCCCGGCGATCAGCGCGAGTACGTCTCACCCAGCCGCAGGGAAGCCCCGTGGCTCCGGCTGGAATCCTTCTGCCGATCACCTGGGAGGTTGCGCCCGAGGTTCCTGTCCGCCGTCAGCAACTTCGCCTCTCCCTCAATGGAGGACGAACCTATCCGATCGTTCTCGCACCCGCATTGGGACCTCATGTGCGACGATTTGACTGGCAGATTCCTTCACATCTGCAAACACCTTCGGCTCGGCTGCTCCTTCTGGTCGAGGATGAGGCGGGGAACCTCCTCGCCGGTGAAAGCGATGCGTCGTTTCCGATCGTTCATCAGTGACGTACTGTCCCCATGATGGTCGGGGATGGTTGCCCCTCACTCACAAGGGATTGCTCCCGGCGAGATGCCCCTCAGGCGGCTTTCGGAGATGCACCGGCTGGTTCCCCGACGGCCTCCCCTCATGACGATTCGAGTGCCCCGTGAATGCAATGGGGGGCTGTCCCCGAGGGACACGGAGGAGATGTCATTCGGGTTTCGGCGAATTCCACTTGGCCTGGAAATCGGCCGCCGACAGAGCGTAATAGTCCGCGTTTTTCTCAATATAGGAAGCCCATTTCTCCGGCACTTCATCGTTGGGAAAGATCGCTTCCACCGGACAGGCAGGAACGCAGGCTCCACAGTCAATGCATTCTTCAGGATTGATGTACAATTGCTCGACGATGTCATATCCGGGCTCATTCTTCCCCGGATGAATGCAATCCACCGGGCACACATCCACACAGGCAGTATCCTTGGTTCCGATGCACGGTTCGGCAATTGTATATGCCATCGCTTCTGCCTCCTTCGCGCGTCAATCTCCTCTTTGCTTCGAGGGCCAGCCGGTTCGGTTGACTCTCGCTTTGAAAAAAGAGGAGAGAACTTATAGCCGATTTTGACCCGATGAGCAAGATGACCATCGGTTTTGTCCAAAACAAATCTTCTCCCGGCCGACGGAGTTCACGCGCCTGTCATCCGCGACGTGCCTGTCAGCGCCGGAAGAAGAGCTGCTTCTGGAAATGGTTGTTGAGCCTCGCGCCCTCGATTTAGTTTCCGCTCTTGATTTCGTCGTAGACGGTAGCAATGTTGGTCTGCAGACTCTGGAATCCGGCGGTCCAACGATACTTATCGAGTTTAATCGAAGCCTGCGCCTGCTCCTTGGTCAATCCTTTTTCGATCGCCTCTTTGACGGCGGCGCGCAAATCGCTGAGGTACTGCCTGAATTCTCTCAGATTGGCAACCGTCCCGACATCCCCATGACCGGGGATGATCTGGGTGGCGGGATCAATGCGCTGGAGCACGGCATCGAGGGTTTCGATCCACTCGCGACTGCTTCCTCCGCCGTTGACGTCAATGAAAGGGAACGTGCCGTTGACGAAGAGATCGCCCATGTGGAGAACCTTCTGGCGGGTGAAATAGATGATCGAATCCCCATCGGTGTGACCGCGCTTGACGTGAAAAACGTGGATCTCCTCGCCGCCGAGGTACAGGCGCACTTCACTATCAAAAGTCAGCGTGGGAAGAATTTCCTCGATGCGCACCTGCCGGGCGGAGGCCAGGGCATTTCGGGCGTTCTCGAGCTGCGTTCTCACCTGCGCTGCTTGAGGAGAATTATTTCGTTCCGCCTCGGCGAGCTGCCGCTCTAACTGAGCGATGCGCTCGGGCAATGTCCGCAGCGCTTGTTCCCGAGTGAGCACGAGATTCTTCCGCACATTGTGATGGGCAATGAGCGTAGCGATCTTCAGAAACGTCCGATTCCCTCCGGTATGATCCTGGTGATGGTGCGTGTTGATGAGGAATCGAATCGGCTTCTCGGTGACCTTCTTCACCTCGGCGATGATCTCCTGTGCGACGTCATCGAACTTATCGTCAACGACGAGCACCCCGTCGTCGGTAATGGTGAAACTGACGTTGCCACCGCGCCCGATGAGGACGTAGGTGGAATCGGTCAGTTTCTGCGTGCGCAAGACCTGAAGGGGGACGCGCCGCCCGTTATGAGCCAGTGCCGACGTCCCGACGAAGCTGAGTATAAGCCCCACCGCCATGCCTCTCATTCTCATAACGAATCCTCCCATTGAAGAGTTGGTACGGGTGATCTGATTCACATTGATTCTCCATCCGGCTGACGTCGTGACGCGTGTCTGCTGCTTTCACGCATCGCCACAAACGATACGATTGTGCCCGATAGTGTAGCACAAGGCCTCCCTCCTCCGAAAAGCACGCACAGACCGGGTGATGCACTCCTCCGTCCATCGGCTCATCGCTCAGTCTCCGCTCACTTTTCATCGCGTCGGGGGTAGGGCCGCGCTCCGTGAGGTGGCCGGGAATCTCTTGCGGCAGGGGAAAGCTCGCCTGCGGCCGGGAGATCGCTAAGGTATCCGCATTCCGTGGGGAAATCCCCTCGCCTCCGGTACTAAACGGCGAGATGCTCAAAAATACTGGAGCCGGCGATCGGACTCGAACCGATGACCTGACGATTACGAATCGTCTGCTCTACCTGCTGAGCTACGCCGGCCCCTAAGACAAAGGCCGAAATCCCGCAACATCCGAACATCCCGCAACACATGACGTGGGAAATTTTACCCTCCGGTGGGCACGGGAGCAAGAGCGGCGGGCGAGGCCGTCGGCGTGAAATGAGCTGTCTTCGGAGGGATCTGTTCTTCTCGCTTTTGCTTTTCCCGGTATGGTAAAGTTGTGTGTGAATTCACACCGAGGAGGTCGGTTATGAGACAGACCATCGTGTGCGTCCTGATGGCAGCATTGATCCTTATTTTTATTCCGGTGCACGCAGCAGCAGTTCAATCGCAAGCGGCTGCGGCCACACTGGAAGGATATGTTTATGATCCGACCGGCGCCGTTGTTCCCGACGTCACCGTCACGGTCGTCAATGCGGCGACGGGTCTCACCCGCACGGTCAAGACAAATACCCTCGGATACTATGTGGCTCCGCTCTTGCCGCCGGGGACCTACCGCGTGACCTTCGCCAAACCGGGGTTCGCCGAGTTGAAGCTGGAGGATGTCGAACTCCGCGTCGGGGACACGCTGACGGTCAACGGCACGCTCCAGCCGGCGGGGATTCGAGAGGAAATCCTCATCACCGCCGAAACGCTTCCGGTCATCGAGACGTCGCGGACGCAGCCGGGGACGGTGATCGAGCGATCGGTCATTGATGTTCTTCCGCTCAACGGGCGGAACTGGACCGAACTTGTGCTTCTCACTCCCGGAGTGACGGCCGCCGATGATTTCGGCAACGTCAGCTTCGCCGGCATGGATCGCGTCTTCAACAATATTCAGGTAGACGGAGCCGACAACAACAACGCCTACTTCGGCGAAATTCGCGGGCGGACGCGCGCCCCGTTTCAGTTCAGCCAGGAGACGGTTCAAGAGTTTCGCGTGGCCAATAACAATTTCTCCGCCGAGTTCGGTCGCGCCGCCGGCGGCATCGTTAACGCCATCACCCGCTCCGGGACCAACGAATGGCACGGCGGAGCGTTTTACTACATCCGCGACGATGTCTGGAACGCCAACGGGTTTTTCAACAATGCGAACGGCGTGCCCAAGCCCCCTGAGCGGCGTCAACAATTCGGCGGCAATTTCGGGGGGCCACTCATCAAGAACAAGCTCTTCTGGTTCCTCAACTATGACCAGCAGGTGCGCAACGAGCCGGTGACGGTGATTCTCGGGGCCCGTCTGGAAAGCGAGATCGCCGCATTACGGGGACCTGACCGCGAGCTGGCCGAGCGCATCTTTCGTCCGCTCGTCCGCTCGATTCCCCGCGACTTCGACCAGATCAATTTCTTCCCCCGGCTCGACTGGCAACTCACTCCCAATCATACGCTCACGCTCACGCACAATTTTCAACAGTTCGATTCGATGAACGGCGTCTTCACCACGCCGACCACTACCACCAATATCACCGGCAACGCCAAGAATTTCACCAATAGCTACACGAGCGTCATCACCCTCAACTCCATTCTCACACCTCGCCTCATCAATGAATTTCGCTTCAACTTCGTCTTCGATGATACCGGCGATTTCGCCAACGATCCGTTCCTGCCGCAGATATCGGTGGCAGGTTTCAATCTGGGCGGGCGCACCTTCCTGCACTCTCTGCCGGGAGCCTTCCCCGGCCGCTTCACCAGCGAGCGTCGCCAGCAGTGGATTAATAATCTCTCCATCATCGCCGGAAAACACACCATCAAAACCGGCCTCGACATCAATCGGATCGTGGACCGCAATTTCTTCGGCAACAACCTGAACGGGACCTACAGCTTCGGCAGCGTGGCCGATTTCCTCAACGGCGTGCTGAGCAATTACACCCAACGGTTTTACGTCGGGGATCCCCTGACGACGATGCACACGACCGTGTCGGGATTTTACGCCCAGGACACTTATCGCATCAGTCCTCGTCTGACGCTCTACTACGGCGTGCGCTATGAACTGCAAACGTTGCCTTCGCCGCTGGTGGTGAATCCTCTGGTGCCCGAGACCGCCATCATTAACGAAGACAGGAACAATTGGGCTCCGCGCCTGGGCTTTGCCTTTTCTCCCTTCAAAGACGAGAAGACGGTCATTCGTGGTGGGTTCGGCATCTTCTACGGGGTAACGCCGAATCTCATGCTCAACGATGCCCTGACCAACAACAATGCTTATTCGATCAACATCTTCCTCTCGCGGGAGCAAGCGGAGGCTAACGGGATCATCTTCCCGCCGGTGAGCACGCTCGATCCGCTCAATCTCTCGCGGACGCGCTTCCCTCGGCTCACCGCTCCACCGGGTGGAATCCGTTTCTCCGATCCGTTTTCCGACATCATGGTCTTCGCTCCGGATCGGGTGAATCCCTACACCGAGCAGGCCAATCTGGAGATCGAGCGGGAGCTGTTCCGGCAGACGTCGGTGTCGGTAGCGTATCTGTTCACGCGAGGCGTCCATATTTCCCGGTCGCGCAACATCAACGTGCGACCGCCGCTTGAAGGTCCCGCCGGAGTGGCGACCATTCGCGTGCTCAATGAGTCGGGGCAGATCGTCCAGACGATGCAATTTCCTCGCATCGGCGTCGTTTCGCCCACCTCGCTCCGGCCGAATCCGAATTTCCGCCAGATCAACCGGGTGGAGAGCGTGGCCAACTCCTTCTATCACGGCCTGGCCGTGCGGGTGAATCGGCGCTTTCATCGCGGGATGTCGCTGCTTGTTTCTTATACGCTGGCCAAAACCATTGACGACATCAGAAATTCCATTGATGCCCGCTTCACCGACATGCTCGATCCGTTCAATGCCCGGCGCGATCGGGGGCTGTCGGGACTTGATGAACGGCACCGGCTGGTGGTGAGCGGCGTATGGGATCTGCCGTTTTTCTCGCAGGCGAGCCAGCCCATTGTGCGTCATCTTCTCGGCAACTGGAGCCTGAGCGGCATCGGAACGTTCACGAGCGGTCGCGCCGTGACGGCTGATCTCGCTGGCTCCAGCACCGATACGGACATCAACGAGGATAACGTCTCGGATGATCGGGCGCCGCATCTCGGGCGCGGCGTGTTTCGCGGACCCGGACGCAACCAGATTGACTTCAGCCTGCGCAAGCGCATCCCCCTGGCCGAACGGAAGCAACTGGAGTTCATCTTTCAAGCGTTCAATCTCTTCAACCGGCCTCAGTTCACCGGGGTGCAGGTTGATGCCTTCGATGCGACGCGCAGCGGCGGCATCACGTCGCGCGTCTTCACGCTTCGTCCTCGCAGCGATTTCCTCAGGCCAACCTTCGGGTTGCGGGCTCGCGATCTCCAGTTCGGATTTCGCTTCACGTTCTAACGCCCGAGCACGGGAAAGCAGCCAACCGCCGCGGCTATTGAGGACGCGCACTCGATTTGCTAGCATGGGGGCGAGAATCCACACGCTCAGGGAGGAGGACTTATGAGGAGATTGTGGGTCATTCTTTTGCTGCTCCCCTTGGGGAGCCCGCTTTCTCTTGCTCAAGGAACATTGGTGATTCGCATGGCCATTACCGGCGCGCAACTCGCCGCCGCCAATGCCACGCCGGATCCAACGCGAGCCAGTCCCGGACGCCTCGGCGTCACGGCGGACGGAAAACTTCTTCTCAGCGATTTCTCCGATCAGGCCAATAACGAGATTTTCATTGTGGATGTATCGGTGAACCCTCCGGTCTTCACCAAGGTCACCGATACGGCAACATTGAAGCAGAAGGTGGATAACGAGAACGGACCGGATCCGGCGCCGACGGTGATGACCCCGCAAACGCTCGACGTGGATCGTGACGGACACGTCATCATTCTCACCGACGGAGCCGATCCTGAGGTCGCCTATCTCTTCCACGTTGATCAGACGGCGACGCCGCCCGTGGTGAGGCTCGTCGCGGGCCTGGATCGGCCGTTTCTCCCCCTCTCGCCGGCGTCTTCGATTGAGGGGAATCGCTCGATGGCCGTCATCGGATATACCGCCTACATCACGCTCAACGACCGCTTCAACGCCGTCAATGGCGATAGCATCGTCAAGATTGACGTGCATTCGCCCGACGGTGGCAAAACCGCCGCGACGGAACTCGTCTCTCAATCGCAGCTTGAAGCCGTTGTGGGCGTTGGGCAGGACATTGATCTGAATGACATCGCCGTGCGCCCGGCCAAAGGAACACTCGTTGTGATCAATAGCGGTCGGGCACAATCTAACGATGATCTTCTGGAGATTGACCCTCAGACGGGAGCGGTGTCAGTCCTCGTTGCCGCCACCGACATCGAAGCGGATCTGGGAACGACCGATGTCGGTTACAGCGGTATTGACATTGGACCCAATGACATCATCTATCTGGCCAATGCCTTTGGCACGAGCGGCCAGGCGGCCAATCGCGGAATCATCGCCGTGGCCAATGCTGGAGGCGGTCGGGGCGATGCCACGCTCTTCGCGTCGCAAGCCGACATCATCGCCCATTCGAGCGTGCGCACAATAAGCGGCGCTCCCATCACATCCCTTTCGTACCAAAATGCCGGACTCGCCGTCAGTCCGACGACCGGCGAAGTCTTCTTCGTTGAACGGAACACGGCGGGCGTCATCGGTCTTCGCCGCGAATGAGACAACCTGAGCCACAACGAATGCGGATGAGGAAGGATCGGCGCCCTCCTTCCTCATCGCCGTTGTGAGGGTCTCCCCGAAAGCACATTTCCCCGCCCAGGCGAGCCTTTCCTCCACACCTTCACGGCCACCGGACTCTCAAAAATCATCCGTGAGAGGGGCGCGGAAACCCCGATTCCCCGCCCGATCAAAAATGCCATCGGGTGATCTTTCCGGTGGAGCCTTTCATCCGGAAAGCGGAGATGGTGGGGTGATGGGGCCGGCCTCGCGAGCTGTTTCTTAGGCTGAACTGTTCAGGACGTCCGGGCACGCGATGAATCCACAAGGGGCCCCTGGCCGAAAGCCTAGCGGTTTTCAATTGCCCGTCCCGGGCGCCCGCATCTTGCGGGCAGAGAGGCACGGCCGAAGCGTGCGCTCACAGGGCACGCTCCTTTGCAAACTGCAGTGATTTGCTCCTGGCGGAACCCGACGGGCTCTTGACCGAACACAAGATTTTGATATATTAGCGCCGTCAAGCCCAACGTATTGAGAACGGAGAGAGGCGCGCGATGGCGAAGTCGTTTGTGCATCTTCATCTTCACACGGACTACAGCTTGCTCGATGGGGCCATTCAGATTGACGCGCTCGCTCGCCGGGCTGCCGAGTTGAAGATGCCGGCCATTGCCGTGACCGATCACGGGAATCTCTTCGGCGCCGTTTCCTTTTACGAAAAGCTCTCGGCTGTCGGCGTCAAGCCGATCATCGGCATGGAAGCCTACTTCACGCGGGGCAGTCGTTTCGATCGTCCCCTCAGCAACCGCGATTCCGGGAAGGCGATCTATCATATTATCCTGCTGGCGATGAACGAAACCGGGTATCGCCATCTGGTGAAGCTCAGCTCATTTTCCTACCTGGAGGGATTTCACTACAAGCCGCGCATTGATAAGGAGCTGCTCGAGAAATACCACGAGGGGCTGGTGGCGCTTTCTTCCTGTCTGTCGGGAGTGCCGGCGGCGCTCCTTCAGCAAGGCAAATTTGACGAAGCGGCCCGCGAGGCCCTTGAGTTTCAGGATATTCTGGGACGGGGCAATTACTACCTCGAAGTTCAAGATCATGGCATTGCCGGACAACGCGACGTTGCCCGGGGATTGATCGAACTCTCAAAGAAAACGGGCATTCCGCTGGTCGTTACCAATGACTGTCACTATCTGACGCGAGAGGATGCCCGGGCTCACGATGTTCTGCTTTGCATCGGCACGGGGAAAACCGTCAAGGAAACCAACCGGATGCGCTATGACTCCGACCAACTCTACGTCAAGTCGGCGGAAGAAATGTGGGCCCATTTCGGTTCGGAGCTTCCCCACGCCCTTCAGGCCACGGTGGAGATCGCCGAGCGATGCGAGGCGAAAATTCCCCGACCGGAGGGCGTCGGGCATCTCCCGGTTTTTCCCGTCCCGGCGGGCTACACGGTGGATAGCTATTTCGAGAAGATCGCGCGGGAAGGATTTGCCTCCCGTCTGCCCGAGTGGGAAGAGAAACGGGCGCGAGGTCAATTGAAACATCCGCTGAGCGTCTATGAGCAGCGATTGGACTATGAGATCCGACTGATTCAACAGATGGGGTTCCCCGGCTACTTTCTCATTGTGTGGGATCTGGTCCGCTATGCCCGCAGTCGGGGGATTCCCGTCGGGCCGGGCCGGGGGAGTGCGGCGGGCAGTCTGGTGGCCTACTGCATGCGCATCACCGATGTGGATCCAATCCAGTGGGATCTCATGTTTGAGCGGTTTCTCTCTCCGGGGCGGGTGACCATGCCCGACATTGACATTGATTTTTGCGTGCGCGGTCGTCAGGAGGTCATCAACTATGTCAGCGAATTCTACGGTCGGGAGAACGTGTCCCAGATCATCACCTTCGGGACGCTGGCCTCGCGGGCAGTGATCAAGGACGTCGGGCGGGCGCTCGACATGAAGTACAGCGAGGTGGAGAAGGTCGCCGCCATGATCCCTCCCCCAATACGGGGTCGTAACGTGAGCATCGCCGAGGCGATCAACCGGAATCCCGATCTGAAGCGGGCGATCGAGACCAATCCCCAGATCGCCGAGCTGATTGATCTGGCTCGCCGGCTCGAAGGGTGTGCCCGACACGCCTCCATTCATGCGGCGGGG
>DATLZR010000104.1 GCA_035573895.1 Blastocatellia bacterium
CCCGCCCCATCCGCGTGGTTTTGGCGGAGTCCCGGCGTCGCAACTTTTATGCTAAGATTGAGAACGTCCGTATGACTCGCAAAGGCAGTGTGCTCATCGTTGACGATGAGGAAGTGATGCGCGATGTGCTGGAGAGCCTTCTCTCGGCCGAGGGCTATCGCGTTGAGCTGGCTCGAACCGGCGAGGAGGGCGTGGAGAAGTTCCGGATGCATCCCTTTGACGTGGTGCTGCTGGATGTCTCCATGCCGGGCATGGGTGGTCTGCGCACGCTCGAAGAGCTTCTCAAGCTCGACTCCGAAGCCGTCGTCATCATGATCACCGCCTATGCCACGTTCGATACGGCGATGGCCGCCTGGGAGATGGGGGCTTTCAGTTGCATCCGCAAGCCCTTTGAAAACGATCAGATTTTGCGCAAAGTCGAAGCGGGAATTCGTCGCCGACGCAAGGACGAAGAGCGGCGCATTCTCAGTCAAACCTTGCGCACCGGCTCGGCCCTCGATCAGATCGTCGCCCGCAGTCACAAGATGAGGAAAGTGCTCGATCTCGTCGCTCAGATCGCGCCCACCCGCTCGACGGTTCTCATTCAAGGCGAGTCGGGCACCGGCAAAGAGCTTATCGCCCGGGCCATTCATTTCCTCAGTCCGCGCGCCGAGCGCGGCCAGTTTGTCGCCGTCAATTGCAGCAACGTCTCGCCGGAGCTTCTGGAGAGCGACCTCTTCGGGCACGTCAAAGGCGCATTCACCGGGGCCATCGCCGCCAAGAAGGGGCGGTTTGAAGTCGCCGACGGCGGCAGCATCTTTCTCGACGAGATCGGCAACATCAGTCTCGATATCCAGGCCAAGCTGCTGCGCGTCATTCAGGAGCGCGAATTCACACCCGTCGGCGATACCACCACCCGTAAAGTGGACGTCCGCATCATCGCCGCCACCAACATTGATCTGAGAAAGGCCGTGGCCGAAGGCCGCTTCCGCGAGGATCTTTTCTATCGTCTCAACGTCATCACGATCCATCTCCCGCCGCTGCGTGAGCGAAAGGAGGACATTCTTCCCCTCGTGCATCACTTCATCCGCAAGTTCAATGCCGAGAATAATCGCCAGATCTCGCTCGATCTGGACCCCGATGTCCTTCGCGCCCTGGAGGATTATCCCTGGCCGGGTAATGTTCGGGAGCTGGAGAATGTCATCGAGCGAGCCGTCGTTATCGCCCGGGGCGACCGGATTGATTTCGAGTGCCTGCCGGATGAAATCCTCAATCCTCAGGCGGCCCGCGAACTCATCCGTCGGTTGTCGGGAGAATCGCTGCCGGCGGAACTGGATTTCTCTCACGGTCTGTCCTTTTACGATGAAGTCGCCAAGTTCGAGATTTATCTCATTCGTCGCGCTCTGGAGATCACCGGCGGGAATCAGAGTCGTGCCGCGCGCTTGCTCGGCATGAACACCACGACGCTCAACAGCAAGATCAAGGCTTACAACATCACCCTCAAGTAACGCCGACCGCCTTTGCCGGAGAAACGAATAGAGGTTCGTGTATCCCTCAGAGGGCATTCGTCAGGGGGAGGCATGGGCTCTGCGAACGTGACTCGGTGAGGCGATTGACGGATCACCCCTCTGCCGACCAGAGGATCACGCGGGCCCGATCGTTCACTTCGGTCAAAAGCTCGGCGAACGATTTCCCCAGGACGGGATGAATGCCGGCGGGAAAGAGATCGCACAGCGGCACGAGAACGAATCGCCGCTCGTGTAAGCGCGGATGGGGGATGATGAGTCGGTCGCCTTCCTCGACGATGTCCAGGCTCAGATCATCGTAGAGCAAGAGGTCGAGATCAATCGTGCGCGGACCCTTGGCGAGGAGACGCTCTCGACCGAGGGTTCGCTCAATGGAGAGGCACAGCCGCAAAAGTTCCAGAGGGGTGCAGGAGGTGCGCAGGACGACGACCTGATTGAGGAAATCGGGCTGATCGGTATAATCCACCGGCTCCGTCTCATAGATCGGCGAGGCGCTTTCCACCACTCCCGCCATCGCCAGCATCTCGCGGGCGCGCGCCAGATACGACTGACGGTCGCCGAGATTTGATCCCAGACCGATCACTGCGGTATGCTCGCTGCTCATCATGAATCTGCTTCCGGAGAACCGTCCATGTGCTCATGCGCGCCGTGAAAGATGAACATGGGTTCGCCAGCGGATGAAAAGCGCAGTAATCCATTGGAACCTTTCATCCGTTGGGAGATGATTTTCAAGGGAAGAGGGAACGATCGGCCCCGATCGAAAGGCGCGGGCTGAGGCGGGCAGCATGTATTGGTTGCTTCGGTCCGTCCGCATGGTCGTGAGTGCAACGGGGGCAGTTTAGGGGGCAACAGGGGATGTCGTCAATGGCAGTCGTCACGGTTCATCCGCGCGTGGGAGCGCGGCGTCGAGCCGGCCATCTCTGGGTCTATGCCTCGGATGTTCTCGACTCCGGCCAGGCTGCGAGCGGCGACATCGTCCGGGTGGTGGATGCGCGGGGGAAGCCGATGGGGTTTGCCTTTTACAGCCCGTCGTCTCAGATCGCGCTGCGCTTCGTCGCCGACGCAAACGAAACGCCGGAGCCCGAGTTTTGGCGTCAGCGTCTTCTTGCCGCCGCTGCCTATCGCCATCAGGTCGTCGAGGACACGGAGGCCTATCGCCTCGTCTTCGGTGAAAGCGATCGCTTGCCCTCGCTCATCATTGACCGGTACGGCGACTCCTTCGTCCTTCAAACGCTCACGCCGGGAATGGAACGGCTCAAAGGGATGTGGGTTGATCTGCTCCGAGAGCTGTACGCGCCGCGCGCCATCGTCGAGCGCAATGATGTGAAAGCGAGAACGCTGGAAGGGTTGCCCCTGCAGAAAGGGGTGCTCGATGGATCGCTCAGCGAGCCCGTGCGGATCCGCATGAACGATCTGATCTTCGAGGTGGATGTGATCAACGGGCAGAAGACGGGCGCGTTCCTCGACCAACGGGAGAACTATCGCGTGGCGGCGCGCTATGCCCGGGGCCGGTGCCTCGATGGGTTTTGTTTCAACGGCGGATTTGCTCTGCATCTGGCCCGTCGCGCCGAGAGCGTGCTCGCCGTAGACATCTCGGCGGAGGCGCTGGCGGCAGGCCGCCGGAATGCGGAACTCAACGGCCTGAGCAACATCACCTTCGTCGAGGCCAATCTCTTTGACTACCTCCGCGAGCTGGATAAAAGGCGCGAGGCCTTCGATCTCATCGTTCTCGATCCCCCGGCATTTGCCAAAAGTCGAGCGGCTCTGGAGGGCGCGCTGCGGGGATACAAGGAGATCAATCTGCGCGCCCTGCGGCTGCTGCGACCGGGAGGGATTCTGATGACCTGCAGTTGCTCCTATCACTTGAGTGAGGAGATGCTACTTGCCATTTTACAGGAAGCAGCGGCGGATGCCGGGCGCTCCTGCCGCATCCTCGAGCGACGAACCCAGGCACGCGATCATCCCGTTCTTCTGGCCATGCCGGAGACGTATTATCTCAAGTGCGTGGTCCTGCACGTCGTCCAGTGACCGTGGCGATGCTGCTTCCTTTTTTCATTTCCAGCGACTGGAGGGGGCCCGGGGGGACTCGCAAGTCCGCCGAACATCATCCCCCTCTCCGGGCCGGTGCACCGCGTCATGAGGACAGTAAGACCTGTCTGCGGCCCCGCCGTTTCCGCCTTGATCTTGCCGGGCAGACGGCATAAGATTGTGGGCTTATTGAGGAAGCGATAAGATGAAAAAGACAGCGGTGGGGTACACAATACTCAACCGGGGCAATGGCTTATTACAACGAACCTCCTCCGTCCAAGGAGCGTCGGGCACGGGCCTCCTTGCTCGTGAGGAGAGACTCCAGGAATCCCATGGAAGCGCTCCTATCGGTGAGCGAGCGCACTCTTTGGCGGTCCCTGCTGGACATGTGGCGCTCGCCACGAAAATAACATCCGCAGGCACGATGGCCTGCGCGTCATTTTCTCAGGGGGAAACGAACCATGCGTGAGATCACTATTGGCATTGGCGGCGCTGCCGGCGATGGGCTGGATAAAACTGGCGATACGCTGGCCAAGACGGCAGCGCGGCTGGGACTCTATGTCTCCGCGTACAACAGCTATCAATCGGTCATTCGCGGCGGTCACATCTGGCTGCGCGTGCGCCTGGCTGAGGAAAAGGTTTACTCTCAGGGCGATCATCTCAACGTCCTGATTGCGCTCAACCAGGACAGCATCGAACGCCATGCGCCGGAAGTCGAACCGGGTGGGGCGATCATCTACAACTCCGATAAGCTCCATCTCGATCCGAGCCTGATCGGCGACAATATTCTGCCGGCGCCGATGCCGGTGGCGGCCTTGACCAAACCGTTTGGCAAGGTTCAGCCGGTGATGCAAAACACCGTGGCTCTGGGAGCCCTGCTGTATCTGATCGGCCTCGATTTCGAGACGGCGGCGAACGTTTTGGCCGATACGTTCCGGCACAAGGGCCAGGCGGTGATTGATCAGAACGTCGGCATTGCCCGCGCCGGGTATGACTACGCCCGCGAGCACTTCGTTCCGCTCGGATATCAATGGACGTTCACCCATGTGCGGCGGCCTTTCATCACCGGCAATGAGGCCTTCTCGTTTGGAGCCGTGGTGGCTGGCTGTCGGTTCTATTCGGCCTATCCGATGACGCCGGCCTCGTCCATCCTCCACTGGCTGGCGGCCCATGCCGAGCAGTGCGGCATCGTCGTCAAACAATGCGAGGATGAGCTGGCCGTCATCAACATGGCCATTGGCGCCGGTTACGCCGGAGTGCGCGCCATGTGCGGCACATCCGGAGGCGGCTTTGCGCTCATGACCGAAGCCGTCGGACAGGCCGGTATGATCGAAGCGCCCGTCGTTATCATCGAGGTGCAGCGCGGCGGGCCCTCCACCGGCGTCCCGACGAAAACCGAGCAGGGCGATCTCAATCAAGTCTTCGGAGCCTCTCAGGGCGATTATCCCCGGGTCATCATCGCTCCGACCGATACGACCGACTGCTTCTATTCGGTGATCGAGGCCTTCAATTTGGCCGAGAAATATCAACTGCCGGTGATCCTGATCAGCGACCTCTATCTCTCCGAGCATCCGGAGACGATTGAACCCGATGCTCTGACGCACGCCGTTGCTATCGAGCGCGGAGAGATCGTCACCGAATGGCCGGCGGGCAATGGACGGTATAAACGATATGCGTTCACCCGGTCGGGCGTCTCGCCTCGGGCATTGCCGGGGACCGAAGGGACGCTTCACACGGCGGCCACGGATGATCACGATGAGTACGGAATTCTCATCAGCGATGTCTACACGTCGCCGCCCGTGCGCCGCAAAATTCACGAGAAGCGGATGCGCAAACTCGAAGCCGTGCTGCGAGACCTTCCGCCACCGACCCTGGAGGGGCCCGAAGAGGCCGATGTGACGCTCATCGGTTGGGGATCAACCAAGGGCGTCATCCGCGAAGCCGTTCGCCGTCTGGAAGCCGACGGCATCCGGGCCAATCACCTTCAGATCAAATACCTCTTCCCCTTCCATGCCCGCGAGGTGAGTGAGATCCTGCGCCGTTCGCGCAAGACCATTTGCATCGAGGGCAACTATAGCGGTCAATTCGCCCGTCACCTCCGGGCGGAAACCGGCATCAGTGTGGACGATCATATCCGCAAGTACGATTGCGAGCCGTTTGAACCTCGCTACATCGTCGAACAGGTCAAGGCCATCCTCGAGGGACGACCGCGCACGCTCGAACTCAGCCGCGAGGAAGCGCGCGAGGTGGCTTATCACTACATTCGCACGCAGCTCACCGAGGACCTGCGCCCCGGCCAGATCCAGCGGCTCGATGCTAATGGATTCGATGAGCCGGTCTGGGAGATCGAGATCATCACGCGCCAATCCGGTGAGCGGCGAGGCCATCTGCTCATTGGCGCGGAGACCGGATCAACCTATCTCTGGCAGCCGGTCTCATGAGGACAGCAGCACGCGAGGAAAGAAACAGGAGGGATTCTATGGCAACGGTCATCGAACTTCCGATTGAGGTTTATCAGGGACCGGTCGATCCCGATTGGTGTCCCGGTTGCGGTGATTTTGGCGTGTTAAAGGCGCTCAAACTGGCCGCTGGGCGACTGGGCATTCAGCCCAAGGACCTGGTGGTGGTCTCCGGCATTGGGTGCTCGTCCAATCTGCCGGGATTCATTCATGCCTACGGTGTGCATAGCCTGCACGGTCGCGCTGTGGCCGTCGCCGAGGGGATCAAGCTCGCCAACCACGATCTTCACGTGGTGGTCACCGGCGGCGATGGGGACGGCTATGGGATCGGCATCGGCCACTTCATTCACGCCATGCGCCGCAACATTGACATCACCTACATCGTCATGAACAACCAGATTTACGGCTTGACCACCGGTCAAGCCTCGCCCACCACCATGAAAGAAGTGCGCACCAAGTCCACGCCGCGGGGCAATGCCGAGCTGCCCATCAATCCCATTGCCCTCGCTCTTGTCTCCGGGGCCACTTATGTCGCCCGTGGTTTCTCCGGCGAACCCGACCATCTGGCCAGTCTCATCGCCGGAGGCATCGCACATCGGGGATTCGCTCTGGTGGATGTCTTCAGCCCCTGCGTCACCTACAACAAGGTCAACACCTATCCCTGGTTCAAGCAGCGCGTCTACAAACTCGAGGAAGACGCCACCCACGATCCCTCTAATCCCCTGGCCGCTCTGGAGAAAGCCTTTGAGTGGGGCGACCGCATTCCCATCGGCCTCTTCTACCGCGACACGCAGCCAACCTATGAGGACAGCGAACCGGCCTTGAAAAATGGTCCGCTCGTTCGCCAGCCGCTTGGAGTGTCGAAGGAATTGTTTGATCGCCTTCTGGAGGAATTTCTGTAGTCGTCACGAATGGATGAGCACGGCGGGAGAATCATCCCGACCCGTGCTCATCCGGGTTGATCCGCCGAGTGATTTTTCCCGAGGCGGCTGCTCAGCGGCTGAGCAGGATATAGGTAGCTCCCGCCTTCGGACGGCAAACGTCCGGCGAGCCATCGGCAAAGGGTGAGGTAACGATGATGTCGGCTCGACGGTCTGCATCCACCATTCCAAGAGCAATTGAGAACCCGATTTGATCCCCCTTGGCAGTTCCGTAGAAAGTGATATCCGCCGGCGTTTGAGCCAGATCGAGAGTTGTTCCCGGAGCCAGTCGTCCCCCCAGGATGATATAGATTTCTCCCGCCCCGCTGCGCATTTCGCCGGGACCGTCGGCAGCCGGAGCGCTGACGATAAGGTCCTTGACCCCATCGTCGTTGGTATCTTCCGTTGCCAGGGCAAATCCCAGCCCATCATTGCGCTGCGCTCCGATGAGGCGAATCTCAGCAGGTTGTTTCTCCAGGTCCCGCTTGCCGACCCTCAGCTCCCGGCTGCCGAGAACGATGAAGACGGCTCCCGTTGCCGTGCGGTCGCGCGTCGGCCCATTGGCCAGCGGAATCCCGATGAGGAGATCATCCACCCCATCGCCGCTCACATCACCGGCAGCCAGGACCGATCCGAGTAATTCACCGGGGTTCATCCCCTGAAAGACGACATCGGGTCCGGCTCCCTGTGGCGGCTGTTTAGCCGATGTGTCGCGCACAACGGCAGGCGTGCGACTGCCGAAGAAGGCGTAGACGGCTCCCTGACCGATCTCACTTTTGGCCGTGAAATAGGGAGCGCCAGCGAGAATATCGCCGATTTGGTCTCCGTTGAGATCTCCGATTGTGACGGCGCGGCCCAGTTGCTCGCCCACTTTGGCAATTTGCACGCCGTTCATCTGGATGGCGAGCGTTTGCCCGTAGATGATGAGGTCCACGTTCATGGGACTGGAGCTGACCGGTGTTCCCGCGCCGAAGTCCCTGATGGTTCCGCTGGTCAAATCCCTTGATCCGTAAACGACGTAGACAGCTCCTCCGGGAGCCGGAACGGTGGCGGCGAGTCCACTGCTCACCCGTCGGCCGTCGGGGCCTTTCACTCCCGGCGCACCGATGACAATATCGCTCACGCTGTCGCCGTTGACATCACCGACGGCGAGAGCCGTTCCCGCCTGGTCCGATGCCGTGGCCGCACCATCTTTGGCCGGTCCGCCCCAGCCGATGATGGTCACATCCGGCCCCGGACCCAGTGGCGTCTCCGGATTCACGTCTCGCAGCGGACGCGCTCCCAGCGTCGGCCCACCAAAAAAGACGTAGACCTCGCCGACATCCGGCCGCGTATGATTCGGCCCATCGGCCAGTGGAGCCCCCACAACGAGATCAGTGATCTGATCCCCGTTGACATCGCCGGAGGCGAGACTGGCTCCGAGATGATCCTCCGGCCACGCTCCGTAAATAATCACATCGGGCCGCGCGGCACTGAGGTCCTGCGTCTTGGCCAGGGACAGTCGGTT